>JACQWB010000267.1 GCA_016209385.1 Candidatus Rokuibacteriota bacterium | reverse complement strand
TGAAGGAGCTGCGCGCGATCGGGATCCAGCCCGACATCCTCCTCTGCCGCACCGACCGGTATCTGCCGCCGGGGATCAAATCGAAGATCGCCCTGTTCTGCGATGTGGCCGAGGGGGCGGTGATCACCGCCAAGGACGTAGAGACCGTGTACGAGGTCCCGCTGGTCTTCCACCGGGAGGGGTTGGACGCGATCATCGTCAAGCTCCTCGGGCTGCCGGACCGTCCGATCGACCTCTCGCGCTGGGAGGACATCGTGCGGCGGATCAAGCACCCGAGCCGGAAGACGCGCATCGCCGTGGTCGGGAAGTATCTCGACGTGAAAGACTCCTACAAGAGCCTGGCCGAGGCCATCACGCACGGCGGGATCGCCAACGAGGCGCGGGTGCACGTGAGCTGGGTGGACGCGGAGCACGTGGAGCGCGAGGGGCCCGACCGGTGTTTCGCGGACGTCAGCGGAATCCTGGTCCCCGGCGGGTTCGGCGACCGGGGGATCGAGGGAAAGATCCGGTCGATCCGGTACGCGCGCGAGCGTGGGGTGCCCTTCTTCGGGATCTGCCTGGGGATGCAGTGTGCGGTCATCGAGTTCGCGCGCCACGTCTGCGGGCTGGCGGGCGCCAACTCATCCGAGTTCGACACGCACGCGCCGCACCGGGTCATCGACCTGTTGCCGGAGCAGCGCGGCCTCGCAGCGAAGGGGGGGACCATGCGGCTCGGCGTCTACCCGATCGTGCTCGGCGAGGGGAGCCACGCCTCGAAGGCCTACGGTCAGGGCATCATCCAGGAGCGGCACCGCCACCGCTACGAGGTGAACAATGACTACCTGAACGAACTGGAGAAGAACGGCCTGCGGGTCTCGGGGGTGTGGGTGGAGAAGCAGCTCGTGGAGATCATCGAGCTACCCGATCACCCGTGGTTCGTCGCCGGGCAGTTTCACCCGGAGCTCCGGTCGCGCCCCTGGGAGCCGCACCCCCTCTTCGCGGCGTTCATCAAGGGCGCGCTCGAGCACCAGGGCGACCACGCGTGAGATCTCCACGGTCTTCCGACGGCCAGGGGTGGCGCTGTGAACGGGGCGCCCCACGGCGCGGAGCGCAGCGCGGAACCGGCGTCCCGCCTGTGGCTTCGCGTTCACACCTTCGAGGAGCTGCTGCGCCTGCGCGAGCGAGCACCGTGGGGCTGTTCGCGGGGACAGGACCCCTGGGCCGAGGGAAGAGATGCTCGTGACGCGCGAGGTGGTCGTCGGCCCGGTCCGGATCGGCGGCGGCAACCCGCTCGCACTCGTCGGCGGCCCGTGCGCGATCGAGGACGAAGCGCACGCTCTCATGCTGGCCGAGCGTCTGGCCCGGGTGGCCGAGGCGGCCCGCGTGCCGTTCGTCTACAAGTCCTCCTACGACAAGGCCAACCGCTCGTCATTGGGCGCGTATCGCGGACCTGGCTTGGAGGCAGGCCTGAGGATCCTCCGGAAGGTGAAGGAGACGTTGGGGATGCCGGTGCTCTCCGACGTCCACGACGTTTCCGAGGTGGAGCCCGCCGCCGAGGTGCTGGACGTGCTCCAGGTTCCCGCGTTCCTCTGCCGCCAGACCGATCTGGTGGTGGCCTGCGGCCGGACCGGAAAGCCGGTGAACGTGAAGAAAGGCCAGTTCCTCGCCCCCCGGGACATGCTGAACGTCGTGGGGAAAATCCGCTCGACCGGGAACGAGCGCATTCTCCTCACCGAGCGGGGGACGACCTTCGGCTATAATAACCTGGTCGTGGACTTCCGCGGACTTGCGGACATGCGCGAGCTCGGCTATCCGGTGATCTTCGACGCGACGCACTCGGTGCAGCTCCCTGGCGGCCTCGGTGAGCGCTCGGGCGGCGAGCGCAAGTACGTCCCGGCCCTGGCGCGCGCCGCGGTGGCGGTGGGGATCGATGCGCTGTTCATGGAAATCCACGAGGACCCGGACCGCACCCTGCCCGACGGCCGCCCGCTCTCCGACGGTCCCAACATGCTGCGGCTCGATGACCTTCCCCGGCTGCTCGCCGAGATCCGGGCCATCCACTCTGGCCTGACGGCTCAGCGGTGACCGATCCGCTTCTCAAGCTCGCCGAGCGCGTCCTTCGGGTCGAGGCCGAAGGCATCCTCGGACTGATCGGGAAGCTCGATGATCGCTTCCTGCGGGCGCTCGGGCTCCTGAGCGACTGCCGGGGACGGGTCGTGGTGACCGGGATCGGCAAGTCGGGCATCATCGGTCGCAAGGTCGCGGCGACCCTGGCTAGCATCGGGACCCCGGCGCTCTTCCTCCATCCCGCCGAGGGCGTGCACGGGGACATCGGCATGGTGGCCCGGGGTGACGTGGTGCTCGCCATCTCGAGCAGCGGCGAGACCGAGGAGGTGCTTACGCTCCTGCCCGCGATCAAGCGGCTCGGCGTCCCGCTGATCGTCCTCACCGGGAATCCGAAATCGACGCTGGCGCGGGGCGGGGATGTCGTACTCGACGTCAGCGTGCCCGAAGAGGCCTGCCCGATGGACCTCGTGCCGACCTCGAGCACGACCGCGGCGCTGGCCATGGGCGACGCGCTGGCTGTGGCCCTCGCCGAACTCCGGGGCGTCAGGCCCGAGGACTTCGCCGGCGCGCATCCGGGCGGGAGCCTGGGGCGCCGCTTCCTGAAGGTCGAGGACCTGATGCACGTCGGCGAGGCGGTGCCGATCGTCGGCGAGGGAACGCCTCTCGGCGAGGCGATCCTTGAGATAACCGCAAAGCGGCTCGGCGCCACGACGGTCGTGGACGGCAACGGCCAGCTCACCGGAATCATCACCGACGGCGACCTCCGTCGGGCCCTGCAGAAGGGCCAGGGCCTCCTGGGCAAGGCCGCGCGGGACGTGATGTCGCGCAACCCGAAGACCATCGACCGGGGCGAGCTGGCCGCCAAGGCGCTCGAAGTCATGGAGCATTACGCGATCACCCAGCTCGTCCTGGTCGACCACCGGCGGCAACCGGTTGGGATCATCCACCTCCACGACATCCTCCGGGCCAAGATCGTGTGACCGCCCGCCGCGCTTCCCGGGTGGTCCGGACCTTCGCGCGTCGCGCCCGGGCCGTCCGGCTCCTCGTTCTCGACGTCGACGGGGTCCTCACCGACGGGCGCCTCCACTATGGCCCGTGCGGGGAGGAGTGGACGGTCTTCCATGTCCAGGACGGCTACGGCCTGGTCGCCGCCCAGCGCGCGGGGCTTCAGGTCGCGATCGTCTCGGCGCGTGCCTCTGCGGCGGTCTCGCGCCGGATGGCCGACCTCGGGGTCCGGGAGGTCCACCAGGGCGTGGCGGACAAGGAGGGGTTCTTCACCACGCTCCTCGGGCGGCTCGGCGTCGCGCGCGACGAGGTGGCGTATATGGGGGATGACCTGCCCGACCTCCCGCTCCTGACCTCGGTCGGACTCGCGCTCGCGCCGGCCGACGCCGTCCCCGAGGTGAGGGCCGTCGCCCACTGGGTAGCGCGGCGCCCCGGGGGGGCGGGGGCCGTCCGCGAGGCCGTGGAGGCGATTCTCCGAGTCCGGGCCGCGTGGCCGCCGCCCGGAGCCTAAGGTGTCGGTGGGGGCGCCCTGTTTTCCCGATTGCCCTGGGCCAAGCAACTGTGGTACTAAAATTGCAGTATGCAAAAACTCTCCCTGGCCATCCTCGCGGGCGTCGGCGTCTTCGTGCTCATCGTCGCCGGCATCCTGGTGTCCCGAGGCCGGAACGTTCCGGGTGAGGCGGCGGACCCACCCCTCACCAGGGCCGATTTCCGCATCAAGGAGGTCCATCTCCAGGAAGAGACGAGCGGGAACGTTCGCTGGAGGCTCGACGCCGACGAGGCGGAGGTCTTCGAGCGGGACGGCCGGACGCGGCTCCGGCGGGTCACCGTGACGATCGAAGAGCCCGACCGGACGTGGAACGTGACCGGCGAGGAGGGTGACCTCCACGAGACCACCAAGGACGTCGTGATCCGGAAGAACGTGGTCCTGGTCTCGACCGACGGCATCAGGCTCGAGACCGACACGCTCCGGTGGCAGGCCAAGGAGAAGCGCGTCTGGACCGACTCCCCGGTAGTCCTCTACCGGAAGGGCGTGATCGTCCGGGGTCAGGGGCTCGAGAGCCGGGTGGCCGAGGAGCGGACCGCCGTGAAGGGGCGGGTGAGCGCGACGTTCACCCGCGCGCGCTCGGGTCCGCTTCCGTTGCCTGGGACGAAGGGCGGCGAGTCGTGAGCATGGCCTCCGCGAAACGCACAGCGTTCGTGGCGTTCCTCGCCGTGGCGCTGGCCGCTGCCCTGGCTGACGCCCAGCCCGCCGCCAAGCCCCGGAAACCCGGCACGACCGGTGAGCCGAAAGCCGAGCGGCAGCCGGCCAAAGCCCGGGCGGCCGACGCTCCCGCGCTCAAGCCCGAGGAGGACCAGAAGAACCAGCCGGTGGTGGTCGACGCCGACCAGATGGAGAGCCTGAAGAAGGAAGGGCTCGTCATCTTCACCGGCAACGTCGTCGCCCGCCAGAACAACTCGATCCAGTACGCGGACCGAATGGAGGTGTACCTGGACGAGCGCGGCGAGCGGGTGCTCCGAACCGTGTCCACCGGGAACGTCCGGGTTATCACCAAGGATTGTCGAATTGGCACGGCCCGGCGCGGCGAGTACGACGACCTGGAGCAGCGCGTCGTGCTGACGGGGAACGCCCGGGTCTGGCAGGACGACAACGTCGTGACCGGGGAACGGATCACGATCTACCTGGCCGAGGAACGGAGCATCGTGCAGGGGGGGAAGCAGGAGCGGGTGAGGGCCGTCTTCTCCTCGAAGTCCGACGACCGGCGCCAGGGGACGAAAGCGGCCGGCCCCGCCGCCTGCCGGTAGCGGCCCATGGAAGGACTCGTCGCGCAGGGGCTGTCGAAGTGGTTCCGCGGCCGCCGGGTCGTGAACAACGTGGGCCTGGACATCCAGCGCGGCGAGATCGTCGGGCTACTCGGGCCGAACGGGGCCGGCAAGACCACGTCCTTCCACATGATCGTCGGACACCTCCGACCCGATGCGGGCCGGATTTTCCTTGAGGGGCAGCAGGTGACGCACCTCCCGATGTACAAGCGGTGTCGGTTGGGGCTCGGCTACCTTCCCCAGGAGTCGTCTGTCTTTCGGAAGCTCACCGTGGAGGAGAACCTCCTGGCGATCCTGGAGACGCTGGAGCTGTCGCGCTCGGAACGGATGACCCGCCTCGGCGAGCTGCTGGAGGAGCTCGACCTGACCCGCCTGGCGCGCGTCCCCGCCTTCACGCTGTCGGGGGGCGAGCGCCGGCGTCTCGAGATCACCCGAGCCCTGGTCACGTCGCCCCGCTACCTGCTCCTCGACGAGCCGTTCACCGGGATCGACCCGATCGCCATCGGCGACATCCAGGCGATCGTGGGGTCGCTGAGGGACCGGGGGATCGGCATCCTCATCACCGACCACAACGTGCGGGAGACCCTGGCGATCACGGACCGCGCCTACATCCTCTACGACGGCAAAGTCCTGGTTTCGGGCACGGCCCGGGAGCTGGCCCGGGATCCCAAGGCCCGCGAAGTCTACCTCGGCGAGAAGTTCTCCCTCTAGGGACAGGACTGCCGCCGATGGCGATCGAAGTCAGACTGTCTCTCCGGCAGACCCAGCGGTTGGTGATGACCCCGCAGCTCCAGCAGGCCATCCAGCTCCTGCAGCTGTCGACGCTGGAGCTGCAAGAGGTGATCGAGAAAGAGCTCCTCGAGAACCCGCTCCTCGAAGAGGTTCCCGCCGACACGGGCGAGCCCCGGGAAGGGGCCACCGCCGAAGCTCCGGGGCCGAGCGAACCCGCCAGCGTCGACGCGACGACGCCGGACGGTAACCGGGCCGAGGATCTGCCCTTCGACCTGACGTCCGTCGTGTTCGACGTTCCGGAGGAACCCACGCTCGTGCAGCAGGAGGAGCGCGACGAATTCCCCCTGGAGAACCTCGTCCGCTCGACGTCGACGCTGGCCGACCACCTGGAGCTGCAGCTCGGCGTGGCCACCGATGACCCCCAGCTCCGGGCCGCCGGCAGCGCCATCATCGGGAACCTCGACGAGGACGGCTACCTCAGGGCCGAGCTCGCCGAGATCGCCGAGTTCACCCAGCTCCTGCCCGAGGTGGTCGAGCGGGCCCTGGCGCTGGTGCAGTCCTTCGACCCGACCGGCGTGGCGGCGCGAACCGTCCAGGAGTGCCTGCTGCTCCAGCTCCGCGCCGACCCGCAGCCCGACCCCGTCGCGGTCGAGATCGTGCAGGACCACTTCGATGCGCTCGCCGCGCGCCGGTTCCCGGAGGTCGCGCGGGTCCTCAAGCTCCCGGTCGACCGGATCATGGAAGCCGTCGAGGAGATCTGGGCGCTCGAGCCCAAGCCCGGCCGCCGGTTCACCGCGTCCGACACCCGGCACGTCGTCCCGGACGTCTTCGTGTTCAAGATGGGGAACGACTACGCGGTGGTGCTCAACGACGACGGGCTCCCGCGGCTCCGGCTCAACGCCTTCTACCGGAGCTTCCTCCGCGGGGCGGGGGACGAGGCGCGGCAGTACGTCGAGAGCAAGATCCGCTCCGCGCTCTTTCTGATCAAGAGCGTGGACCAGCGCCAGCGCACACTCCGCAAGGTCACCCAGAGCATCGCGAAGTTCCAGCGGGAGTTCCTCGACAAGGGCGTGCCCGGGCTCCGGCCGCTCGCCCTCCGGGACGTAGCGGAGGACATCGGCATGCACGAGTCGACGGTGAGCCGGGTGACCACGAACAAGTACGTGCAGACCCCCCAGGGCCTGTTCGAGCTGAAGTTCTTCTTCCACAGCGGGATCGCCGCCGAGAGCGGGGAGCGGGTCTCATCGATCTCGGTGAAGAAGATGATCCAGGAGCTCCTCGGCCAGGAGGATCCGGGGAAGCCGCTCTCCGATCAGGAGGTGACCCAGATCCTCAAGAGCCGCGGGCTCTCGATCGCGCGTCGCACCGTCGCCAAGTATCGGGAGGAGGTGGGCCTGCTCCCGTCCCACCAACGCCGGCTGGCACCGAAGAAGCGGTAGCGCCAGGAGCGCGCCATGCAAGTGATCATCAGCGGACGTGGCGTCGTCCTCACCCCCGCCTTCAAGGCCCGGATCGGCCAGAAGGTGCAGAAGTTCTCGCGCATTCTCCCCAAGATCCACGAGGCCAAGGTGGTTCTCTCCGCGGAGAAGTACCGGCGGACCGCCGAGGTGACGCTCCTCGGGAAAGGGCGGATCTTCCACAGCGAGGAGACCGCGCCCGACCTTGCCGCCGCGGTCGATCTCGCCGTGGAGGCGCTCGCGCGGCAGGTGCGCCAGACCAAGGACCGGCTCCGCCAGCGCAAGCTCCGCGTCTCCCCGCGGCGGGCACCCCTCAGGATCCCTCGCGACACCGGGGAGGCGGGCAACACGCCGGTGGTCGTGTCGCGTCGGCAGGTGGCGCCGAAGCCGATGTCCGTCGAGGAGGCCGCCATGCAGCTCGGGCTTCGCCGCGACCAGTTCCTGGTCTTCACCAATGCGGCCACCGACGCGCTCAACGTCCTCTATCGCCGGAAGGACGGGGCGCTCGGCCTCATCGAGCCCGTGGCGTAGGGCATGAACGAGCGCTTGCGCTTCGTCATCATCACGGGGCTGAGCGGGGCCGGCAAGAGCTACGCGATCAAGTGCTTCGAGGACATGGGGTACTTCTGCGTCGATAACCTCCCGACCACGCTGATCCCCACCTTCGCCGATCTGTGCACCCAGTCGACCCGGGAGATCCGGCGGATCGCGCTCGGCGTGGACGTCCGTGAGGGAGAGTACCTGGTCCACCTGGTGGAGATCCTCCAGGCGCTCCGGGCGAAGGACCACCCCACGGAGGTGCTCTTCCTCGACGCGGGCGACGAGGCCCTGGTCCGTCGCTACCACGAGACCCGCCGCCGGCACCCGCTCGCCGGGAACGGGAACATCCTCGAGGGGATCCGGGCCGAGCGGAAGGCCATGGCCAACCTGAAGGAGATCGCCGACCGGATCATCGACACGTCCGTGCTCACCGTCCACCAGCTCAAGGAGCTGCTGGTGGAGACCTACGGACGCGAGGGAGTGCGCCCCGCGCTCTCCGTGTCCCTGGTCTCCTTCGGGTACAAGCACGGGATCCCGTACGACGCCGACCTGGTCTTCGACGTCCGCTTCCTCCCCAACCCGCACTTCGTCGAGGGCCTCAGGAACCTGGACGGCCGCGACGCCGCGGTCAGAGAGTTCATTCTGGCACACGCGGAGAGCCGCCAGCTCGTCGACCGGCTGCGGGCGCTGCTCGCCTTCCTCGTGCCGCTCTACCAGCGGGAGGGCAAAGCCTACCTCACGGTGGCGATCGGTTGCACCGGAGGCCGGCACCGCTCGGTGGCCCTGGTGGAAGAGCTCCGCTCCTTCTTCGAGGAGCTGGGAGTCCCGCCCACCGTGACCCACCGGGATCTCAGTCGTGAGTGACCCCGGCGGGGGCACGGGCGCCGACCTCTACTTCCTCTTCGGGATCCACAACCACCAGCCGGTGGGGAACCTGGACGATGTGGTCGCCGAGGTCTGCCGGGACGCCTACCACCCCTTCCTGACGCTCGTCAAGGAGTTCCCCGAGATCATCCTGACCATGCACATCTCGGGGGGTCTCCTCGAGTGGCTCAAGGAGCGCGCCCCGGCCACGTTCGATCTGCTCGGCGATCTGGTCCAGGCGGGCCGGGTCGAGTTCCTCACCGGCGGCTTCTACGAGCCGATCCTTCCGGTGCTTCCCGATTGCGACAAGGTCGGGCAGATCCAGCGGCTCTCCGACTTCCTCCGGCGTCACTTCGGGGCGCGCTGCCGGGGGATGTGGCTGGCCGAGCGGGTGTGGGAACCGCACCTGCCGAAGCCGCTTCGCGAAGCCGGCATCGAGTACGTGCTGGTCGACGATGCCCACTTCGCCCTCGCGGGGCTCGATCCGGATGGGCTCGAGGGCTACTACCTCACCGAGGAACAGGGGGAGACGGTCGCCGTCTTCCCGATCAGCATGCGCCTCCGGTACCTGGTCCCGTTCGCGGAGCCGGCCCGCATCCTGGAGTTCCTCGCGGGCCGACGTGGCCGGGCGCGAGCCATCACGCTGGTCGACGACGGCGAGAAATTCGGCGCCTGGCCGGGGACCCATCGCCTCGTCTACGAGGAGGGATGGCTCCTGCGCTTCTTCGAGACGCTGGCGTCGGCCGACTGGCTCAGGCTGACCACTTTCTCTCGGTATCTCGATCGTTTCCCGCCCGCCGGCCGCGTCTATCTCCCCAGCGCGGCGTACCAGGAGATGGGAGAATGGGCGCTGCCCGTGGAAGCCGGCGACAGTCTGGCCGCGATCCGGGCCCAGCTCGGCTCGCTGGCCGGCGGCGCGGCGGTGGCGGGGTGGCTCCGGGGAGGGTTCTGGCGGAACTTCCTGGTGAAGTACCCGGAGGCCAACGACTGCTACTGGAAGATGCTCCGCCTGTCCCGCGCGATCCACACGGCCGCGGCCGCACGGCCGGACGACCCGCGGCTCGCGGCGGCGCGCGTCGAGCTCTGGCGGGGCCAGGGGAACGACGCGTACTGGCACGGGGTGTTCGGCGGCCTCTACCTGCCGCACCTCAGGCGCGCGACCAAGTCGGCGCTCATCGCCGCCGACCGGCTCCTCGGCGAGGCGACGGGGATCAGCTCTTCCCGATGGCGTCACGAGGACGTGAACGGCGACGGCCGGGTGGAGGTGGCGATCCGGACCCGCGTGCTCTCGCTCGTCGTGAACCCCGAGGCCGGTGGAAGCGTGACCGAGCTCGCCTATCTCCCCAAGGGCCTGGATCTGGCCGACGTGCTCACGCGGCGCCGGGAGACCTACCACACTCAGGTCGGGTCCACCGGTCCTGGCGAGACTGCCGGCAGGGTCCGGACGATCCACGAGCGCGCCGCGGCCAAGGAGGCGGGACTCGGAGAGCTGTTGGCCTACGACCGGTTCAGGCGGGCCTCGCTCCTCGACGGGCTCTTCCCGGCCGGCGCGGTGCTGGATCCGCTGCATCCCTGGGATGGTGGACTCTTGACGCTCGCCGACTGGGGCATGGAGACCACGGTTGCCGAGTCGAGCGACGGCGTGACGGTCAGGCTGTCGGCGCCGAGCGTTCATGGATGGCCGCTCGAGCTGGAGAAGGACCTCGTCGTGCCGCCGGCCGAAGCGCGCATTCGCGTGGTCTACCGGCTCCGCTGGAGGGGAAGCGAGCGCTTGACGGCGCGCTGGGGAGTCCAGTGGAACCTCGTGCTGACGGCCGGTGCCGCACCCGGCCGCTACCTGGAGCTTCCCGGCCGTCCCTCGTTGGCGAGCCGGGGCGATGCCGACGGCCGCCTGGAGCTTTCGCTGGTCGACGAATGGATCGGCGCCGAGATCGTGGTTGGCTGGAGTCAGCCGGCCCGCGCGGCCTGGGCGCCCGTCGAGACCGTGTCGCTCTCCGAGGCCGGCTTCGAGCGGATCTACCAGGGCTTGGCCGTCCTCCTGTGCTGGCCCGTGGAGCTGGTCACCGACGGCGAGTGGCAGCAGGCGATCGAGCTGAAGGTGGTCGACCGCCTGACGAGCGGCGGATGAGCGGAGCGGACGCGAGCCGCGTCGGTCGAATCCTCGCGGATTTTCCCTCGCAGTGTCGGCAGGCCGCGACCCTGACCCCGTCGCCGCCGCTGGGGCGCCGCCCGTTTCGTCACGTGATGGTGGCCGGGATGGGGGGCTCGGCAATCGCGGGTGACCTGGTTGCCGCGCTCGCCACGGACCGGCTGCCGGTTCCCGTCACGGTCTGGCGGGGGTACGGTGTGCCGTCGTTCGTCGGCCAGGAGTCGCTGATCGTCGCGATCTCGTACTCGGGGAACACCGAGGAGACGATCTCGGCGCTCGATGCCGCGCACCGACGGGGCGCCGCGTGTGCGGTGCTCACGAGCGGGGGGACCCTCGCCGACCTGGGCCGGCGATACGGGTTATCCCTGGTCAGCCTCCCCGGTGGGCTCATGCCCCGCCTCGCGCTCGGCTATCTCCTCTTCCCGCTGCTGGCGATCTTTGAGTCGGTGGGCCTCCCGCCAGCTCCGGAGGCCGAGCGCGCCGAGGCCCTCGCGGTGCTGGACGCGATGGGCCGGGAGCTGGCCGTGGAGGCGGACAACGAGGCCATGCAGCTGGCGGCCCGCCTGCTGGGACGGATCCCGGTGATCTATGGGAGCGCGCTCACCGGGGCGGCGGCGTACCGCTGGAAGAGCGAGGTGGAAGAGCACGCCAAGCTCCTGGCCTTTCACGGCACGTTGCCGGAGGCCGATCACAACGAGATCGAGGGCTGGCGGGATTCGGGGGCCGCGGGGTTCCACGCCGTGTTTCTCCGCGATCGCCGCGAGGACGAGGTCGAGGCGACGCGTGTGCGGGTCACGCAGGAGCTGATCCGGGCCCGGGCCGGGGGGATCACCGACGTGTGGCCGCGCGGCGAGGGGAAGCTCGCCCGTCTCCTGTCGCTGGTCTACCTCGGCGACTGGGTGAGCTACCACCTCGCGCTGCTCCGGGGCGTCGATCCCTGGTCGGTCCCCGCGCTCGACGAAGTCAAGCGGCGGGTCCGCGGGGCGAAATCGCCTTAATTCTCCTTGAGCGGTGTCATCCGATGTGGTACAGTCCGACTTCAAACGGCGCCGTTCACGTTGACGCGAAGCTGAACGGGAGGGAGCAGATGGCGGACGAGGAGTACCTCTTCACCTCGGAGTCGGTCACCGAAGGCCACCCGGACAAGATCGCCGACCAGATCTCCGACGCGGTCCTGGACGCGATCATGGAACAGGACCCGACGGGCCGGGTCGCCTGCGAGTGCCTCCTGACCACCGGCCTCGTCGTGGTGGCGGGGGAGATCAGCACCACCGGCTCCGTCGACATTCCCCGGATCGCCCGTGAGACCATCCGCGACGTCGGCTACACGCGCGCCAAGTACGGCTTCGACTACGAGACCTGCGGCGTCATCACCGCCATCGACCGGCAGTCCCTGGACATCGCGCTCGGCGTCGATGCGCTGGGCGCCGGCGACCAGGGGATCATGATCGGCTACGCCTGCACGGAGACGCCGGAGCTGATGCCGATGCCGATCATGCTGGCCCACAAGCTCACGATGCGCCTGAGCGCGGTCCGCCGGCAGGGGATCCTCGGGTACCTGCGGCCGGACGGGAAGAGCCAGGTCACCGTCCGCTGCGTGGGCGGCAAGCCGCGGATGGTGACCGCCGTTGTGGTCTCGGCCCAGCACAGCCCGGATTTGACCCAGCAGCAGATCCGCGAGGACATCATCCAGCACGTCATCCTGCCGACGATCCCTCCGGACATGCTCGACCCGAAGACCTGCGTCTTCCACATCAACCCCACGGGGCGGTTCGTCACGGGCGGCCCCATGGGGGACACTGGGCTCACCGGTCGCAAGGTCATCGTGGATACGTACGGGGGTGCCTGTCCCCACGGCGGGGGCTCGTTCTCCGGAAAGGACCCGACCAAGGTGGACCGCTCGGCGACGTACATGGTGCGGCACGTCGCCAAGAACATCGTCGCCGCCGGCCTGGCGGAGCGCTGCCAGGTCCAGGTGGCCTACGCCATCGGGGTGGCGGATCCGGTTTCCGTCATGGTCGAGACCTTCGGCACCGGCAGGGTGCCGAGCTCCAAGCTCCAGGAGATGATCCGTCGCCACTTCGACCTCACCCCGGCGGGAATCATCAAGTACCTGAACCTCCGCCGCCCGATCTACCGGAAGACCGCCGTCTATGGCCACTTCGGCCGCAACGAGCCCGAGTTCACCTGGGAGCGGACGGATCGGGTGAAAGACCTTCGCGAGGACGCGGGCGTTTAGGCCCCGGGGGCGCCGCGGAGCCGGGGCGTGCGGCGCATGGCCCGGACCCGCGGACGAGCACGCAATTCCGTGACTGACCACGACGTCAAAGACCTCTCCCTGAGCTCGGGCGGACGGCTTCGCATCGAGTGGGCGGAGCACGCCATGCCGGTGCTCCGCCAGATCCGCGAGCGGTTCGAGAAGGAGCAGCCACTCCGGGGTGTCCGGATCGGAGCGTGTCTCCACGTCACCAGCGAGACCGCCGTGCTCGTGCGCACGCTGAAGGGGGGAGGCGCCCAGGTTGCCCTCTGCGCTTCGAACCCGCTCTCCACCCAGGACGACGTGGCGGCCGCGCTCGTGACGGAGTTCGGGCTTCCGGTCTTCGCCCAGAAGGGCGAAGGCACCGAGCGCTACTACAGCCATATCCACGCGGTGCTCGCCCGCGGCCCGCAGATCACGCTGGACGACGGCGCGGACTTGGTTTCCTCCCTGCATGGTGACCGACGTAACCTCCTCCCCGGCGTGATCGGCGGGACGGAAGAGACCACGACGGGCGTGATCCGCCTGCGGGCCATGGCGCGCGAAGGGGTCCTTGCGTACCCTATCATCGCGGTGAACGACGCCAAGACCAAACACCTCTTCGACAACCGGTACGGGACCGGCCAGTCGACGATCGACGGGATCCTGCGGGCGACGAACATCCTGCTCGCGGGCAAGGCCGTGGTGGTATCGGGTTACGGCATGTGCGGGCGCGGCGTGGCGGCGCGGGCGCACGGCATGGGCGCCCACGTCGTCGTGACCGAGGTCGACCCGCTGAAGGCGCTGGAGGCGGTGATGGACGGGTACCCCGTGATGCCCATGCTCCGCGCCGCCGAGGTGGGCGATCTCTTCATCACGGTCACGGGCAACAAGGGCGTCATCGGGAAGCCCCACCTCACGCGGATGAAGGACGGGGCGGTCCTGGCCAACGCCGGCCACTTCAACGTGGAGCTCGATCTGGAGGCGCTCGGCGCCATGGCCCGGTCCCGGCGCACGGTTCGCCCGTTCGTCGAGGAGTACACCCTCCCGGGAGGGCGCCGGCTCTTCGTGCTGGGCGAGGGGCGGCTGATCAACCTGGCTGCCGCCGAGGGGCATCCGGCCGCCGTGATGGACATGAGCTTCGCCAACCAGGCGCTCTCCGTCGAGTACCTCTTCCGCCAAGGCGGGAAGCTCGAGAAGGGGGTCTACCCCGTCCCATCCGAGATTGACCGCGAGATCGCTCGAGTCAAGCTCGCTTCGATGGACATGCAGATCGATGAGCTGACCCCAGAGCAGGAGGCGTACTTATCCTCCTGGACCCAGGGGACCTGAGCCACGCGCCCCCGGTGACGGGAGCGCGATGCCTCGAGGCGGTATGCCCCCGGTCTTCTGGCTGATCCTGATCTTCCTCGTGCTCGGCCTCGCCGGCCAGGCCGTCCCGCTCTACATCGACTGGCTCTGGTTCCAGGAGGTCGGCTACACCCGGGTGTTCGTGTCGATCCTGACCCTTCGGGGCTGGCTCTTCGTCGGGGTCGCGCTCGGAGTCTTCCTCTTTCTCTACGTGAATCTCTCCCTCGCCGCCCGTGCGGCCCCACCGGACGTGCTGTGGGAGCTCGAGGACCAGCTGGGGCTCCCGGGGCGCGCCGTGCTGGAGCCGCTGATCCGGCGCCTGCTGACCCCCGCGCTGGCCGTGGTCGCGTTCTTCTCGGGCGTGCGGGCCTCGACCGCCTGGGAGACCGTGCTGATCTACTTCAACGGCGTCCCGTTCAAGGTGACCGACCCGCTGTTCGGCCGGGACTTGACCTTCTACGTGTTCAGCCTGCCCTTCTGGCGGCTCGTGTACGCGTGGGGACTGTTCCTGCTGGCGGCGACCCTCGCCCTGAGCCTCGCCCTCTACGTGCTCCAGCGGAGTCTGGTGCTCACCGCCCGCGGGCTCCGGATCGCGGCGGGGGCCCGGGCCCACGTGCTCCTGCTCGGCGCTGCGCTGCTCGCGCTCCGCGGAGTGGGTTTCTGGCTGGATCGCTTCGAGCTCCTGTACTCGCCGCGCGGGGTGGTCTCCGGCGCCTCCTACACCGACGTGAACGCGTCCCTGCCGGTGCTCGGGATCCTCGCGTGGCTGGCGCTGCTGTGCGGTGCGGCCTGCCTCGTGCAGCTGCTCCGTCCCGGCTGGCGGTTCCTCGTGGCCGGGCTGGTGGTGCTCGGCGTGGTGTGGGTGGGCGGCCTCGGACTCTACCCGGCCGTCGTGCAGCGCTTCCGCGTGACGCCCAACGAGCTATTCATGGAGCGGCCGTACATTGCCCACAACATCCGGATGACCCGCCAGGCCTACGGGCTCGACCACATGGAGGAGAAGGACTTTCCGGCCGAGGAGAACCTCACGTCGGCCGCGCTCGCGCAGAACAGCCTGACGATCAAGAACGTCCGGCTCTGGGACCACCTGCCGCTCCTTACCACCTACGCCCAGCTCCAGGAGATCCGGACCTACTACAAGTTCGTGGACGTGGACGTGGACCGCTACACGATCGACGGCGAGTACCGGCAGACGATGGTCTCGCCGCGCGAGCTCTCCTACCGGCACCTGCCGAGCCGGATCTGGATCAACGAGCATCTGACGTACACGCACGGGTACGGGGTCGTCATGGGGCCCGTGAACCGGATCAGCCCGGAGGGGCTCCCGGAGTTCTTCATCCAGGACATCCCGCCGGTCTCGTCGGGTCCGATCAAGGTGACCCGTCCCGAGATCTACTACGGGGAGATCGCTAACGACTATGTCTTCGTCCGGACCCGGTCGCAGGAGCTCGACTATCCGTCGGGCGACCAGAACGTCTACACGCGCTACGCGGGGCGCGGCGGGATTCCGGTGGGCTCCTTCCTCGCCAAGGTGGCGTTCGCGATTCGCTTCGGCGAGATCAAGATGCTCCTCTCCGAAGACCTGACCGGCGAGAGCCGGATCTTGATCCACCGGCAGATCGCCGAGAGGGTCCGGAAGATTGCGCCGTTCATCCGGTACGACCGGGATCCGTACATGGTCGTTGCGGCCGACGGCCGCCTGGTGTGGCTGATCGATGGCTACACGGTCTCCGACCGGTATCCCTACTCGGACCCGGTGCGGGAGGTGGGGAACTACATCCGCAACTCGGTGAAGGCGACCGTGGACGCCTACGACGGGACCGTGACGCTCTACCTGGCGGACGCCGCCGACCCGCTGATCCAGGCCTATGCCCGCGCCTTCCCGGGCCTCCTCAAGCCGCTGGCGGAGATGCCCGCGGACCTTCGGAGCCATCTGCGCTACCCGGAGGACCTCTTCACCACCCAGGCCCGGAAGTACGCGACCTACCACATGACGGACCCGCAGGTCTTCTACAACAAGGAAGACCTCTGGACGATCCCGCGGCGGGCGGTGGACGGGCGGGAGCAGGAGATGGAGCCGTACTACACGATCATGCGGCTCCCCGGCGAGCGCCGGGAGGAATTCATCCTCCTGACCCTCTTCAACCCGAGCCGGCGCGACAACATGATCGCCTGGCTCGCGGCCCGCTCCGACCCGCCCAACTACGGCCGGCTCATTGCCTACACTTTTCCGAAGCAGAAGCTGGTCTACGGCCCGCGCCAGGTCGACGCCCGCATCGACCAGGACGCCTTCATCTCACAGCAGCTCACCCTCTGGGGGCAGCGCGGCTCCCGGGTCATCCGGGGGTCTCTCCTGGCGATCCCCATCGAGCAGTCCCTGATGTATGTCCAGCCTCTCTACCTGGCGGCTTCCGAACAGGGCGCGCTCCCGGAGCTCCGTCGGGTCATCGTCGCCTACGGGAACCAGATTGCCATGGAGCCCAACCTCGAGACCTCGCTCTCGCGGATCTTCGGCGGCCGGCCCCGCATCGACGACGCGGCGGCGCGGGCTGCGCCGAGCGGGACTCCCGGCGCGCCGACCGAGCTTCGCGACCTTGCGCTCCGCGCGTGGGAGGCGTGGAGCCGGGCCCAGGAGGCGCTCCGCAAGGGTGACTGGGCCGGCTACGGCGAGCAGCAGCGGAGGCTCGAGGAGGCTCTCCGGCGCTTCCGCGAGAGCACGCTGCGGTAGTCGATCGGGCCGCGGGTCCTGTCGCGGCGAGCAGCCCCACCGTCGGGGCCACCCCCGCCCGGTGTAGGGACCCCCGGCCCCTCCGGTGGGGCACCCCGCTCGCCGCGCCACCCGCGGCCCGCGTGAGACTTCGCCGACGCCACCCGAGAGCGCCTTGAGCCTGAAAATTGCCGGAAGCGCGATCAGACCCTATACTGAACTTATGGCGAACGAGCGGCGCTACCAGCTGCAGTCCGAAGAGGCCAATCGTCGGGTCGAGGAACTCCTCAGGACCCTCACGGTGCCACCGGAGACGTGGCGCTACCACGCCGAGATGCTGACGACCGTCCTCAAGATGTTCGAGGACGGGGCCGACGTGGGTGACTTGAAGATCGCGAGTGCGGCCCTGAAGGAGATCCGCTACGGGTTCAAGGTGTTCGCCCCGTATCGGGGGATCCCCAAGGTCACCGTCTTCGGGTCGGCCCGAACCCCGACGGATGACTCGATCTCGATCCAGGCCCGCGCCTTCGGCGCCCGCATGGTGGAGGCCGGGTGGATGGTGATCACCGGCGCCGGTGATGGCGTGATGTCGGCTGCCCAACACGGTGCGGGCCGGGAGCGGAGCTTCGGCCTCAACATCCGTCTGCCGTGGGAGCAGGAGGCGAACCCCGTCATCGCGGCCGATCCGAAGCTCATCAACTTCAAGTACTTCTTCATCCGCAAGCTGTTCTTCCTGAAGGAGGCCGACGCGGTGTGCCTCTTCCCGGGCGGCTTCGGAACCTCCGACGAGGCCTTCGAGGTCCTGACGCTGATGCAGACGGGCAAGGCCCCGCTGATCCCGGTGGTGCTGCTCGACGAGCCCGGGGGGCAGTTCTGGAAGACGTGGGAAGCTTTCATCAGCCAGGAGATGCTGAACCGGGGGCTCATCGCGCCCGACGATCTCCAGCTGTTCAGCCTGACCGATGACTCGAACGTTGCCGCGCGGGAAATCCTGGATTTCTACAGAGTGTTCCATTCCCAGCGGTGGGTCGGGGAGCAACTCGTCCTCCGCCTGCGGCGTCCGCTGACCACCGAGGCGCTCGCGGCGCTGGAGGCCCGGTTCGGGGACATCCTGCAGGGCCGCGCCGAGCAGTCCCCGGGACCGCTGCCCCAGGAGGGCGACGAATTCCCCGACCTTCCCCGGCTCGTCCTCCCCCCCGTTCGCACGAACTACGGACGCCTGCGTCTTCTGATCGACGCCGTCAACCAGGACTAATAATCGGAGGGGGCCGTCGACGGCCCCCTCCGATTATTAGTCCTGGTTGACGGCGTCGATCAGAAGAC
>JACQWB010000266.1 GCA_016209385.1 Candidatus Rokuibacteriota bacterium | reverse complement strand
GGTCGTAGTGGAGCAGCCCGCTGTAGACCCCGGCGACCGCCTGCTGGACCGACAGGGGCCCTTCGGCGTGGATGTCCAGGCGGCCGGGATCCGCGTAGTCATACCAGTTGAGGACCCCGCCGTAGCGGGGCTTCTCCTGGGCGAGAGCGCCCACGGCGCCCAGGCCGATCAGCATCAGGGCAAGGAGCAATCTCAGGACGGCCGACTTTCTCATTGGTGGTCCTCCTCTGTGTTGCACCTCTCGCTCATCCGAGTCCGCCCCGGAGCCGGGGATCGGTGAGATCCCGGATGGCGTCTCCCAGGAGGTTCAGCCCGAAGACGGTCAGGCTGATTGCCAGGCCCGGGAAGAAGATCATCCAGGGCGCCGTTTCCAGCGCCTGGGTTCCAGCCGTCAGCATCCCGCCCCAGGAAGGCTCGTCAGGCGGGGCCCCCAACCCGAGGAAGCTGAGCGCCGCCTCCACGACGATGGCGTAGCCGATGTTCACGGTGAAGAGCACGATATAGGTGGCGAAGCTGTTGGGCAAGATATGGAGAAAGATGATCCGCCAGTGCGAGCAGCCTGCCGCCCGTGCGGCTTCCACGTAGGTGCTCTCCTTGATGCTGAGGGCCACGGACCTCAGGGTCCGCGCCGCCGTGGGAGTCAATAATATCGCCAGCGCGATGATCACGTTGTTGACTGACTGGCCGAGCGCTGCCATCAGGGAGAGCGCCAGGACGATGGGAGGAAGGGCCATCAGCGTGTCCACCAGGCGCTGGCTTGCGCTGTCCGCCAGGCCGCCGAAGTACGCGGTGATGATTCCCCAGAGCGCGCCGAGCGTGATCCCGAAGGCTACCGAGACCAGGCCCACGTAGAGGGAGAGGCGTGCCCCCCAGACCACGCGGCTCAGGATGTCCCGCCCGATGTGGTCCGTCCCCATCGGGAACTCGGCGCTCGGGGGAAGGTACTGGGCGAAGGCGGCATCCTTCGCGCCGTGGGGCGCGAGCTGGGGGGCGAAGATCGCCGTGACGACCAGGCCCAGCACGAGGACGCCGCCGACGGCGCCGAGGGGCTGGCGCACGGTGAAGCGACCGAGGACGAGCAGGAGGTCGCGCACGCTGCCAGCCGCACGGGCGGGTTCGACCGCGGCGTCACGGCTCATACCGACGGCGAGGCCGGCCCGGTTTGCCATCTCAGGTGTACCTGATCCGAGGATCGAGCCAGGCGTAGAGCAGATCCACGAGGAGGTTGATCGTGAGGAAAACCACCGCCATCACGAAGATGATCGCCTGCACAGTGGGATAGTCACGGTAGCTGACTGCCTGAACCAGCGCGGTCCCCATGCCCGGGACAGCAAAGATGATCTCCATGATCACGATCCCGCCGAGCAGCCGCCCGCCCCACCACCCAATGAACGTGACGACCGGAAGGAGGGAGTTCGCGAGCGCATGACGGTAGACGACGACCCGCTCAGCGAGGCCTTTGGCGCGGGCGGTCCGCACATAGTCCTGGCGGACGACTTCCAGCATCTGGGAGCGGGTGAGGCGCGCGATGGGCGCGCTGATGTAGTAGGCCTGGGCGAGCGTTGGCCAGATGAGCTGCTTCAGGTTCTCGACGGGGTTGTCGACGAACGCGACGAACTCGAGCGGCGGGAGCCACCGGAAGAACCGGACCAGGCCGTAGAGGATCAGCACGCCGGTGAAGAAGATCGGGAGGCTGAGGCCGCTGATGCTGACCACGCGCACCAGGTAGTCGGCCCACGTGTTCTGGCGCACCGCGGAGATGACGCCGAGGGGGATCGCCCAGACGACGGCGACGAGGATCGTCAGGAAGGCCAGCTCCATGGAGCGCGGGAAGCGTTCGACGATGATCTCCGTCACGGGTCGCCGCTGAGTGTACGAGTAGCCGAAGTCGCCGCGGAGCGCGTTGCCCAGCCAGGCGAGGTACTGGATGACGATCGGCCGGTTGAGGCCCAGCTCCTCTCGGATCTCCTGGATCTGCTTCTCCTGGACGGCGCTCGACTCGGTCCCGGTTTGATAGACCAGGATTTCGGCGATGTCCCCAGGCACAAGGCGCATCAGGACGAAGATCATGATCGAGGCCCCGACCAGGGTCGGCACGAAGAGGAGCAAGCGCCGCAGCACGTACTTACGCATGGCGGCCCGGAGGCAGACCCGGTGAAGACGGCCTGGCGTGGAGCATCAGAAGTAGCCTAGTATAGCCGGACGGGGGAGCGAGGGGAAGCGATTCGGATCGTCGGCCACCCTGGGGGCGGGAGCAGACCCAGCTGCCAGCGGGGAAGGGAGGGTGACTACGTGGCCAGGCGGCTCGAGGTCCTGAGGGGGATGCTGAAGGGCGAGGTCCCACTGCCGCCCATCGCACGGCTCGTCGGTTTCACGCTGGCGTCGGTGGAGGCCGGTGAGGTCGTGATCGAATTCGAGGCGAACGAGCGCCACGCCAACCTCGTGGGCACGCTCCACGGGGGCGCCCTCTGCGTCATCGCCGATGCCGCGATGTCGATGGCTTACGGCAGCACGCTGGAGGAGGGGCGAGCGTACACGACCCTGGAGCTGAAGATCAACTACCTGAAGCCGGTGTGGAAAGGCAGGCTCAGGGCGGTCGGCCGGGTCGTCAAGGGGGGACAGACCGTTGGCCTCGTCGAGTGCGACGTGACCGACGAGGAACAGCACCTGGTGGCCCGCGCCATGGGGACATGCATGACGCTCCGGGGCGACCAGGCGCAGGGGCGGTGAGGGCCACGAGGCCCGGCCGTTTCACATGCACGAGGACATCTCCTTCCTGACGATCCGTGACCTCGCCCGGCGCATCCGGGGGAGGGACATCTCTCCGGTTGAGGTCGTGCGCGCCTACCTGGAGCGAATCGAGGCGCTCAACCCGCGGCTGAACGCGATCGTCACGCTCAACCCGGAGGCGCTCGCCGAAGCGGGGAGGGCCGAAGATCGAGTCGTCCACGGGGAGCCGCTCGGGCCGCTCCACGGGGTGCCGTTCACCGTCAAGGACTGCTTCGACACCGCCGGGGTGCGCACGACCCGCGGGTCGAGGCTGTTCACCGACTACGTCCCCGCGGCCGACGCGACGGCGGTGGCCCGTCTCAAGCGGGCGGGCGGGGTCTTCCTCGCCAAGACCAACCTGCCGGAGTTCGCGTTCTGGTGGGAGACCGACAACCTCGTCTTCGGCAGGACGGTCAACCCCTGGAACCCGGCGCGCACTGCCGGCGGATCGAGCGGAGGCGAAGCCGTGGCACTGGCGACCGGGCTCTCGCCGCTCGGCCTCGGAAGCGACGTCGGCGGGTCGATCCGGATGCCGGCGCACTGTTGCGGCGTCGTCGGCCTGAAGGCGACGCACGGGCGTATCCCGCTGACCGGCCACTGGCCGGAGACGCTCCTCCGGGCCATGCACGTGGGCCCGATGGCGCGCGCTGTCGGCGACCTGGCCCTCGCGCTCCAAATTCTCGCCGGGCCCGACGGCCACGACCCCTACGCGCTGCCCGTTCCTGCCCCCGAGCTTCCCGACCCCGGGCCATCCCTTCGGGGCCTGCGCGTGGGCTGGAGCGCGGAGGGTGGTGCCGCACCCGTCGAGCCCGTGATCCGGCAGGTCGTCAGCGATGCGGCAGCGTGCTTCGCCGGGTTGGGGTGTCACGTCGAGCCCGTGAGCATTCCGGCCCTGGACCAGCGCGACTGGCAGGTGCTGTCGGCGACGCTCTACGCCGCGGAGGCCGGCGCGTACCTCGAGCCGATCATCGCGGGGCGCCGCGGGGAGCTCCATCCGGTGCTCCAGCGCCGGCTGGGCGTCGGGAGCGGGTCGCTCGGCGACTACCTGCGCGCCCACGCCGAATGGGAGCAGCTCCGGCGTGAGGTGGCCGCGTACTTCAGCCGCTACGACCTGTTCCTGTGCCCGTGCGTCCCCGTCGTGGCCTACCCTCACGGCCAGGTCGAGCTGACGATCAACGGCAAGGTCGTGCCCGCCCGCCACGCGCTCCGCGCGACCGTGCCGTGGGATCTCACGGGCTCGCCCGCACTGGCCGTGCCGTTCGGCTGGAGCCCGGATGAGCTGCCGGTCGCGGTCCAGCTTGTGGGCCGCCACTTCGACGAAGCCACAGTCCTGCGCGCGGGCGCAGCGTTGGAAGCCGTCAGGCCCGTCGCGCGCCGGCCGCCGGTCACGTAAGGCAACGCTAACCGCCCGCTCGGGCGCGGAGGACACCCATGGCCATCGCCCTGTTTGCCGTGAAGGCCACCATCACCCCGGACCGGGAGAAGGCCTTCAACGAGTGGTACAACCACGAGCACATCCCCGACCTCTTCAAGTTCAAGGGGATCGTGAGCGCGCGCCGCTACAAGGCCATCATGGGGGAGGACAAGTTCCAGTACCTGGCCCTCTACGAGTTCGAGAGCGAGGAGACGCTCCAGGCCTTCCTCAAGTCCGAGCACTTCGCGTGGCTGAAGAAGGAGACCGACGCCCACTTCGGCGACGTCTGCGAGCGGCAGCGCGCGGCCTACGTTCAAGTCTGGCCCTGAGGGTGCTATACTGCCTCGCGCCATGACGCGCGAGGCGCTTCTCGAAACCCTGCGCGCGACCCCGCACCGGGTCGGGGAGCTGGCGCGGAGTCTCTCCCCCGACCAGATCGCACGACGGCCTCGGGCGGGGGAGTGGTCCATGAGCGAGATCCTCAACCACCTCCTCGTCGGCGAGCGGGATGTCATCCTTCCCCGCTTGAAGCTGATGCTCGTGCGGGAGGCTCCTGTTTTCCCTTCTTCAGCCTCGAGCCGGACCGGGTTCGCGGCGGACCCGGTCGCTCGCGATTTCGCAGTGGACCTCGCCGCGTTTCGCCGGGTGAGGGAGGAGACCCTGGCGCTCCTCGGCGGCCTAAAGGATGCGGGCTGGCAGCGGGTCGGCACCACCCCGACACGCGGGACGCTCACCATCGAGACCTACGCCCGCTATCTGGCCGACCACGACACGGAACACCTCGCCCAGCTTGAGGCGACCCGAACCTCGCTGGCTCCGTGAGAGGAGCGCGATGAAGTTCGGTCTCTTCACCGGTCTGACCGGTATCAGCTGGCCCGAGCTGGTCGCCCTCTGGCAGCACGTGGAGGCCACGGGCTGGGACGCGGCCTTCGTGACCGACCACTTCATGCCGAACCTTCCCGACCCGGTCGGCGACACCCTCGAGTGCTGGACCAGCCTGTCGGGTCTCGCGATGGCGACGCGGAAGATGCGGATCGGGACGCTCGTGTCGGGGAACACCTACCGCCACCCGGCGCTCCTGGCCAAGATGGCCACCAACGTGGACATCGTGTCCGGCGGGCGCTTCGTCTGCGGGATCGGGGCCGCCTGGCAGGAGAACGAGCACGTCAGATACGGCATCCCGTTCCACACGGTGCGCGAGCGGCTGGCCCGCCTGGACGAGGCGTGTCAGGTGCTGCTCGCCCTCTGGACTCAGGACAGGGTCACGTTCAGGGGGAAGTACTATCAGCTCGACGGCGCCCCGCTCTTCCCGAAGCCCGTTCAGAAGCCCCACCCCGAGCTCCTGGTGGGCGGCGGCGGCGAACATCTGACGCTCAAGATCGTCGCGGCCTACGCGGACCACTGGAACGTCTGGGGCGGGCCGAGGACCCTCGCCCGGAAGGGCCGGGTGCTCGAGGAACACTGCACCCGGCTGGGGCGCGACCCCGACACGATCACGCGCTCGGCCAACATGGCGCTCCTCCTCACCGACAAGCGGGAGGCGATCGAGCGGCTGGTGGCCGGGTTCCTCAAGCGCTTCGGTTGGAGCGAGGAGCTGGTGCGGGACACGGTTCTGGCGGGGAGCGTAGCCCAGGTCCAGGAGACCGTCGGGCGGCTCGGCGAGGCGGGCGTGGGCCACCTCTTCATCCCCACCTTCCTCCCCGCGTGGAGCTACGAGCAACTCGACCGCTTCATCACCGAGGTCGCTCCCGCGTTTCGGTAGTAATCGGAGGGGGACACCCACGCCTTCGGCGCGGGTGGGCGCTCGAGCGGCGGTTGTTCCGGCGAGCTCCTGTGGCGGTCGCGCGCTCAGTCGGGGGAAGGCTTGAGGATCAGGGTCGCCAGGGGTGGCAGGGTCAGGACCAGCGAGAACGCCTGGCCGTGCCACGGGCGGGGCTCGGCCCTGACCCGGCTCGGGTTGCCGACCCCACTTCCCCCGTAGAGCGGCGCGTCCGTGTTCACCAGCTCGCGGTACTCTCCGCCCACCGGGGCGCCGACGCGGTAGCCGTGCCGCGGAACCGGCGTGAAGTTCGAGACGATGAGCACGAAGTCGGCGGGGTCCCTCGCCCGGCGCAGGAAGCCGACGATGCTCTGCTCCCAGTCGCTGCAGTCGATCCACTGGAAGCCGGCGGGATCGGAGTCGGCCTCGTAGAGAGCCGGTTCGCTCCGGTAGAGCCGGTTGAGATCCTGCACCAGCCTCACGAGGCCCGCGTGGTATGGGCCCATCCCGAGCAGGTGCCAGTCGAGGCTCTGCTCGTGGTCCCATTCGCGGGTCTGCCCGAGCTCCCCGCCCATGAACAGGAGCTTCTTTCCCGGGTGGCCGTACATGAGGGCGTAGAACGATCGGAGGTTGGCGAACTTCTGCCAGTCGTCCCCCGGCATCTTCGCGTGGAGCGACCCCTTACCGTAGACCACCTCGTCGTGGGAGAGCGGCAGGATGAAGTTCTCGGTCCACGCGTAGAGGAGCCCGAACGTGAGCTGGTTGTGGTGATACTTCCGGTGGACCGGGTCCCGGCTCATGTAATCGAGGAGGTCGTGCATCCACCCCATGTTCCACTTGAAGCCGAAGCCCAGCCCGCCGAGGTAGGTGGGACGCGAGACGAGGGGCCAGGCTGTGGACTCTTCCGCGATGGTCATGATGCCGGGATGCGCGCCGTAGGCGACCTCGTTGAAGCGGCGGAGGAAGGCGATCGCTTCGAGATTCTCCTTGCCGCCGAACCGGTTCGGGACCCACTCGCCGGGGTTGCGCCCGTAGTCGAGGTAGAGCATCGAGGCGACCGCGTCCACCCTGAGCCCGTCCACGTGGTAGCGCTCCAGCCAGAAGAGCGCGTTTCCGATCAGGAAATTGGCGACCTCGTTGCGGCCGTAGTTGAAGATGAGGGTTCCCCACTCGGGGTGCGTGCCCTGGCGGTCGTCGGCGTGCTCGTAGAGGTGCGTGCCGTCGAAATAGACGAGCCCGTGGGGGTCGCGCGGGAAGTGCCCCGGGACCCAGTCCAGGATGACTCCGATGCCGTGCTGGTGGAGGGTGTCCACGAAGTACATGAAGTCCTTCGGAGTGCCGTAGCGACGGGTCGGCGCGAAGTAGCCGAGGGTCTGATAGCCCCACGAGCCGTAGAACGGGTGCTCCGCCACGGGGAGGAGCTCGACGTGGGTGTAGCCCATCGCCTGGACGTAGGCGGCCAGCTTCGGCGCCAGCTCCCGGTAGGTGAGGAAGCGGTTCCCTTCCTCGGGCAGCCGCATCCACGAGCCCGGGTGCACCTCGTAGATCGCGATGGGGCTGTCGTGGGCGTTCCGGCGTGCGCGCCCGGCCATCCACGCGCCGTCGCCCCATTCGTAGCCGTCGAGCGCGCAGACGACCGAAGCCGTGCGCGGCGTCTCGAGCTCAAAGGCGAAGGCGTAGGGGTCCGCCTTGAGGGCGAGGATCTCGCCCGAGCGCGAGATGATCTCGAACTTGTACCGGGCCCCTTCGGTCAGGCCCGGGATGAAGATCTCCCAGATGCCGACGCCGGGATGGAGGCGCATGGGATGGCGGCGCATGGGATGGCGGCGCCCGTCCCACTCGTTGAAGTCGCCGACCAGGCTGACCCGCCGCGCGTTGGGGGCCCACACCGCGAAGCTGATGCCCGGGACTTCCTCGAGCACCCGGGGATGGGCCCCGAGCTTCTCGTGAGCCCTGTAGTGGGTCCCTTCACCCAGGAGGTGCAGGTCATAGTCGCTCAGCGTCGGCGGGAAGCGGTAGGGATCGTCGATCTCCGCCAGCTCGCCCTCGCCGTGGACGACCGCCAGCCGGTACGGAAACGGCGCGCGTCGTTCGGGGAACAGCGCCTCGAACAGGCCGTCCGGGTGGAGCCGTTTCATTTCGCGGCGGGTGGAGCCGGCATCCAGCGGGACGACCCGGACCGTCCTCGCCGCCGGCAGGAAGGCACGCACGGCGATGCCGGCGCCTGTGCGGGTGGCGACGCGATGGGGTCCGAGGACGGCGAAGGGATCGCCGTGGTCCCCCGTCACGATGGCCTTGATGTCGCCCGGGGACAGGCTCATCGCGCTCCGAAGAGGAGATCGCAGGCGGACGCGTGGGCGACCGGGTCGAACCGCGACACCCTCGTCACGGAGAGGTCGTCGCCCGACCACGTGCCGCGCCAGACCCAGTCCGGCCGCGCCTCGGCGTCGTAGTGGATCGCGATCCAGTCCGGTCCCTTGAGCATGGTCCAGAAGCGGTAGAACTCCGCCGGCCGGATGAGCACGACGGCGACGACCTCGTTACGCCCCTGGGCCGGGTCGCAGCGGTAGATGCCGTGGGTGGTGCGATCCTCCGCCAGCGCGCGGAACGAGGTCCACGGAAACCCCGGCGCCGCCCCTGCGGTCTCGGGCGAGACAAGCCAGGCGAGAAACACGAGCCGAACCGTTATCCGTTTCATCGGGTTCTCGCGGGGTGCAGAAACACCGCAGCCCGTGGGTCAGATTGTACACGCTCTGCGTGTCTTCGGCCCAGCGGTGCGCGGAGCGCGGCGGGATCGTCAGCCGGAGCCTTGACGCCGGTGCGACACCCTGCTAGCGTCGCAGGTGACGGAACACGTCCACGGAACGCCCCACGGACCCTGACGCCACGCCGGAGGAGAGAGAGCCATGCAAGGGAAGACCGTCATCGCGAACATCCTGAAGATCGAGGGGGTGGAGTCCCTCGTCTGCTTCCCGGCGAACCCGCTGATCGACGCTGCCGCGGCCGCCGGCATCCGGCCAATCCTCGCGCGGACCGAGCGCGTGGTGGTCAACATCGCCGACGGCGTGAGCCGCGTTTCCGGCGGCCGCCGCATCGGCGTCTGCGTCGTGCAGCACGGCCCCGGCGCCGAGAACGCCTTCGGGGGGGTGGCGCAGGCCTACTCCGACGCCAGCCCCGTCCTGCTCCTCCCAGGAGCCTTCGACCGACGGCGGTCGGGCGTCCCCCCCAACTTTCAGGCCATCTACAACTACCGCGACGTGACCAAGTGGGTCGAGGTCGTCAACTTCGCCGACCGGCTCCCGCAGATGCTCCGGCGGGCCTTCACGCTCCTGCGCTCCGGACGCCCCGGGCCCGTGATGCTGGAGGTGCCGACGGACGTGCTGGGCGAGGAGATCGCCGACGAGACCTTCCGCTACGCGCCCGTGAAGGTCTCGCGCCCGATAGGCGATCCGCCGGACGTGCGGGAGGCGATGAAGGCGCTGCTGGGCGCCAAGGCGCCGGTGATCGTGGCGGGCCAGGGGGTCTTCTACGCCGACGCGTGCGCGGAGCTCAAAGAGTTCGCCGAGCTGGTTCAGGTCCCGGTCCTCACGACCCTCAACGGCAAGAGCGCCTTTCCGGAGGATCACCCGCTCGGGCTCGGCGCCGGCGGCCGCTCCGCGCCGAAGACGGTGGACCACTTCCTCCGGAAGGCGGACCTGGTGTTCGGCGTCGGCACCAGCTTCACCCGCTCGGCCTACATCTTCCCGATCCCACCCGGCAAGACGATGGTCCAGATCACGATTGACGAGCAGGATATCAACAAGGACTACCCGATCGCCCACGGGGTCGTCGGCGACGCGAAAGCGGTGCTGCGCCAGCTCATCGAGGAGGCGACCCGGCAGGCGGGCCCGGGTGGCCGCAAGGGCGACCCGAGCGTCACCCGGGAGGTCAGGGCCGTCAGGGAGGAGTTCATGAAGGAGTGGATGCCGCGGCTGACCTCTGACGAAACGCCGATCAGTCCATACCGGGCGATCTGGGATCTGATGCACACCGTGGACCGCCGGCGGGCGATCGTCACCCACGACGCGGGCAACCCGCGCGACCAGATGGTGCCCTTCTACGAGGCCCTCGTCCCCCACGGCTACATCGGCTGGGGAAAGTCCACGCAGCTCGGCACCGGGCTCGGCCTCGCCATGGGGGCCAAGCTCGCCGCCCCGGACAGGCTGGCGATCAACGTGATGGGCGATGCGGCGTTCGGGATGGTGGGGATGGACTTCGAGACGGCGGTCCGCTCGCGCATTCCTATTCTCACGATCGTGCTGAACAACGGCCTGATGGGCGGCTACGAAAAGCACCTGCCCGTGTCCACCGCGCGCTGGGGCCTGCGCTTCCTCTCCGGCGACTACTCCAAGGTGGCCGAGGGCCTGGGGGGGTACACCGAGCGCGTGGAGAAGCCGCAGGACTTCGTGCCCGCGCTGCGGCGGGCCATCGAGGAAGTCGAGGGCGGACGCGCCGCGCTCCTCGAAGTCATGACGCGGGAGGAGCCTGTCTACCCGACCTACTCGTAGGGCGTGCCGGGGCCGATTGGGCTAGGGGCCGCGTAATCCCCGCAGGTGACTGGATCCTTGGGACCGCTCGACAACGCTACCCATGAGCCGTCAGCGCGGCGGTCGCCGCTCCGCCGCGTGGGGTTCGGGCTCCTGGCCGTCCTTCTCCTCGCAGCTGCCACCTTCGCATATACGCCCGTCCCGAACTGGCTCGCCCGCCTGCTCGTTGTGGAAGCACCGCTCGAATCTGCCCAGGCCATCGTGGTGCTAGGGGGCGGAACGGCCCCAGACAACTCGGCCGGCGATTCGTCCCTGCGGCGCGTGGTCCACGCGCTCCGCCTCTACCGGCGGGGCCTGGCTCCGCTCGTCGTGCTGAGCGGGGGCGACGCGTCGCGCAAGGGGAGGCTCGGCGAGGCCCAGGCGATGGCGGCGGTCGCCGTCGAGCTTGGATTCCCCGCCGACGTCCTCGTGCTCGAGACCGAGAGCATGCGGACGGCTGAGCACGCCGCGTACCTGGCAGAGCTGCTCCGCCGCCGTGGGATCCGTCGCATTCTGCTCGTGACGACGCCCGTGCACTCGCGGCGGTCGGTTCTCGTCTTCCAGCGTCGCGGGTTCGAGGTCCTGCCGGCTCCTACTGACGGAGGGCAGCACCTGGCGGAGAGCGCGTTGGGTCGCCTGTTCCTGACCCACCAGGTCGCCTACGAAGCTGCCGCCCTCGCCTTCTACCGGCTCAAGGGTTGGATCTGAACGAGAACCGGCATGAGACGACGGACGCTGTTAGTTCTCGGGCTCGCTCTCGCAGGGGCGCTCGTGGGCGCGACCGGGGCGTGGGCCCAGTGGCCACGCGAGCTCGAGGGCATCAGCCGCCTTCACGTCATCGTCCAGGACCTGGACCCGCTCGCGAAGGAGCTCGCCCTGACGAAGCCGGATCTCGAACGGCTCGTGTCGGCCTTTCTTCGCGGGAAGCTTCCGGATGTGACGCAGGAGATGGGGACCGAGTACATGCTCGTCACCGTCCGCCTGAGCCGGGGCGAGGGCGCCGCGCAGGCCCGGGGTCCCGTCGTCGCCGCCGTCAGCGTCCGCGTCTATCGACCGGTCGTCACCCTCTACAAGGTCAGGGAGCTGGTTCAGAAGCCGGTCCAGACGCCGGCGCAAGCGCTCCCGAGCTACCTGATGAACCTCGTCCTCGCCGCGGTCTGGCAGCGCGAGGCGCTGCTGACAGGGGACGACCGCGGGATCGCGGGGCGCCTGACGACTACCCTCGAAACGCTGCTCGGCGAGTTCGTCGCCGATTATTACCGAGCCAACCCGGCGCCGCCCCCGCCGCCGGGGAGCCGATAGGGAACCCGGAGGGGGGCTACGCCCCCCATCCGGACCTCCCCCCAGGATGGGTTGCGCCGGCGGAGCCGGCGCTCGACTAGATAGCTGCTTGAGCGTCGACCGCAGGCCATCACGACTGCGAGGAATGCTGCCTTCGAGGAGAGGAGCGCGATGACACTGGACCAGTTGAAAGCCAAAGTCGCCGAAGCCGTCGATAGCCTCGCCAATGAGCTCGAGGCGCTGAGCCACCGGATCCACGCGAACCCCGAGCTGGCCTTCAAAGAGGAGAAGGCGCACGCCTGGCTGACCGAGTTCCTCGAAGCCAAGGGCTGTGAGGTAGCGCGCGGGATCGGCGGCCTCCCCACCGCGTTCAGCGCCACGATCGCCGGCAATGCCTCGGGCCCGACGATCGCCATCATGGCGGAGTACGACGCGCTGCCGAAGATCGGCCACGCCTGCGGCCACAACGTGATCGCGGCGGCAGGGACCGGGGCGGGGGCGGCCCTGGCGTTGGCGCTCTCTCGGCTGCCGTTCGCGGGCCGGGTTCAGGTGATCGGGACGCCGGCCGAAGAAGGGGGCGCGGGGAAGGTCAGGCTCATGGAGGCGGGCGTTTTTACGGGCGTCGATGCGGCGATGATGATCCACCCGCGGTGCGGGACCCGCATCTGGCGGCCGAGCCTCGGGATCATCAAGGTGAAGGCCGAGTTCTTTGGCAAGGCCGCCCACGCGTCCTCGTGGCCCTGGCGGGGGATCAACGCCCTCAACGCGGTCATCCAGCTCTTCGTCGGCCTGGATGCGATGCGCCAGCAGCTGCGCCCCGACGCGCGCGTCCACGGGATCATCACCCATGGCGGCGACCAGCCGAACATCATCCCCGAATACACCGCCGCCGAGTTTTACCTGCGCTCGCTGAGCAAGGCGTATCTTCCCGAGCTACTCCGCCGGTTCGAGGCCTGCGCCCAGGCCGCGGCCACCGCGACGGGGGCGTCGGTGAAGGTGACGCCGGATACGATCATCCACGACCCGCTCAAGCCCAATTTCACGATGGGGGAGCTGTTCCGGAAGAACCTCGAGCGGGTCGGCGTTGCGGAAGATCCCGAGGATCCGGAGGCCGGCTCTGGGTCCACCGACTGCGGCAACGTGAGCCAGGCGATCCCGACCATCCACCCGTACATCCGGATCTCGCCGGACGGCGTGCCCGGGCACTCGCGCGAGTTCGCCGAGTGGGCGCGCTCGCCGATGGCAGGGGCCGGGCTGGTGGCGGCGGCCAAAGCGCTGGCGATGACGGCCCTGGATCTGCTCGCCTCGCCGGAGGCGTTGAGGAAGGCGAAGGAGGAATTCGCCGGGACGTAATCGGAGGGGGACACCCGCGCCTCCGGCGCGGGTACCCGGGCCCCCTCCGAGGCCTCCCCCAGGAACCGGTTGCGCGGGCAAAGCCCGCGCGCGGAGGACACTACTTCGCCACGCCGCTAGCGCCTGGCGCGCGGGTCCCCGGAGCCCCGGGAGTCGTTACACCTCTGGCCGCGCCGCTCTCAGCGCGCGCTTGGCCTGGGTGAGGTGGTCGATCTCGTGGAGCCTGAAGATCACCGCGTAGGCCTTCCAGTCGAGGTCTTCGATCCACTGGAGCGGGGCTTCGCTGCCGTCCGGATTTTTGGCGTTGACGACCATAACCAGGGGCGCGCGGGCGTCGGAGACGAACCCGTCCGGGACGGCGCCGAGGATCTCGAGGATCTCCGCGTGCAACCGCTTGAGCTCCGCCACCAGCGCCGGCCACGGCCGCGCCAGCGGTGCCCCGGATTGTAGGCTCGCGGGGATCGGCCCCCCGGCCGGCCGCTCGCCACGCAACAGGCAGCGAAGCTCCTCGACGCTCGGCCGGTGGGTCTCCACGAGGTGGTCCACGACCTCCTGAATGCACCATTCACCGGGTGCTGGCCGCTTCCCGGCCTCGGCCTCTGAGACACTGTCCAGAAACTCCTGAGTCGCCACGAACGCCGCCCGCACCCGTTCGTGGATCTCCCCCGGCGCCAGGAGCGTCCCCTTCTGGTGGAGGTACTCGCGCGCTTTGATCTGTTCAGCCCGCATCAGCCTGCTCCGTCTGTCCGCGGTTTGGTGCGCTGGCGCCGACGCTCGGCTGCGCGTTCGGCCTCGAGGCGTTCCAGCTCCACCGCCGAGTGGTCGGCGTAGCTCATCGCCTCCGCGATCGCCCGGTGGCCCGCCTGTTCGCCGATCAGCCGGTGCATCGCCTGGCAGACCCGGCGGTAGGCGGGGTGCCCCTGGGGCGCGGTCCTGAGCTCGATCAGGTGCATCGCCTCGCGCGCATTCAGCTCCACGTAGAAGCGGATCCGGTAGGCCATGGCCACGGCGTAGGGCGCGATGAGCGCGAGCCCGTCGGCCTCGAGCGCGTCGTGAAGATCGGCGGACTCCTCCATGACGCGTCGCCAGTCGTCGAGGGCCCCGGCCTCCTCGATCGCCTCTGGAGTGGTGTAGCCGTGGCGCGGCGTCAGCGCCTGCCACTCGAGTGTCAGCAGCCGGTGGCGCTGGAGGTCGCGGAAGGCGCCGTAGTCGGTGAGGATGTCGAAGCGGTAGGCGGTCCGCTCGAACGCGCGCCCGGGCTTGTGGCGCCGGTTCGCGCGCTGGCCGACGTAGGCCCGGAGCACCGCGGCGCGCTCGTCGTGGGTCATCCGCCGGGCGAGGGTGAGGAGCTGGTCGTCGGGAAGATCGGAGGCCGCGTAGAGCGCGGCTGCGACGACCTTGACCTCGCCCTCGGGGTCGTAGTCGGTGAGCACGACCTCGGGACGGGGTTCGGGCTCGACACTGGCCAGGAGCTTGGTCGCCACTGCCTCCGTCGCCTGCCGCGTCTCGGCCAGGTACTGGCTCCAGACCCCGCCCCGATCGGGCCGGTCGACGCGCGTGAGAAACGCCGGGATCACCTTGCGCAGCTCGGCCAGCATGCGATCGGCGTAGTGTCGCACCTCGGAAAGCGGGTGGGCGCGCATCCTGAGGAGGAGCGCCTCGTAGGCCTGCCCGGTCCCGTAGATCCCGACGTTCGACCGCGTGGCAGCCGGCAGGAGCCCCCGGAGGGTGTCCAGCGCCTTGGCCCGGATGGTCAGCCGGTAAACGGTGTCCGATTCGCCCGGGGACTTGGCGTACTTCCGGCTGTAATGCTCTCGCAGCCGCTCGATGAGGCCGGCGTAGGTCTCGAAGGCGCGGTCAAGGACCTCGACGTAGCGGGTCCGGAGCGGCGAGCCGTCCAGCTCGGCCGGGACGTGGTACTTCCACCGCCCGCCAGGGCGGTCGGTGTAAGGCACGTAGCGGGTCGACTGCTCGAGGTAGGCCATCAGGCGTCCCCACTCGAGCACCTTGGTCAGGATGTTAGACGCGCCCTCGCAGGCCAGGTGGACGCCGCCGAGCTGGGCCACCGAGTCGTCGCCGTACTCGTTGAAGACGCGCTCGTACAGCTCCTCGGCGCGCTTGACGCCGACGGCGCCCGTACCGGACGCGTGCTCGACCTTTCGGGCCTCGCCTCTCTGCCATCCACTCGGGCCTCGCCTCGTGAGTGTCGTCGCCTGCGGCTCCTCCGAACTCCCTCGGCTCGAACTGCTGCGCCTGCGGCTCGTCCGAAGCGCCTCGGCTCGAAAGGCCATGTCCAGGAACTCGTCCAGGAAGAGGCGGCGGAGAGACTTGGCCGAGCGCGAGTACCGGGCAAAGAGCGCGCCCTTCACGACCTCGGGGAGGTTCACGAGGGCGAAAACCGGGCCGTCGAGGTTGGTGAAGTACGGGGCGAGCGCCTGGCGCTCGTCGGGGGTGAACACCTCCACCGGGGCGTCTTGCATGTCAGCCCCGGTCCTGAGCCAGCGTCACCGCGCGCCCTCGCGGCGCGTTACGGTGACGGAGCTGGCTTCCGCCTTCTCTCCGGCTCCTGTCAGCTCGACGACGACGAAGTCGCCCGACCTCAGATCGCCCAGGCCGATCGGCGTGTCCTTGAACGGGTTTCGCGGATCGGCCACCTGGCTGTCAGGGAGCCGCCGGGAAAGCACCAGCCGGGCTTGAGGGGCGATGCGGACCTGGAGCGTTCGCGTCGTCCCACCCGCCGCCATTTCCTCGATGATGAGCGTCCGGGCTTGAGGGTCCACCTTGACCACGGTCCCTGAATGGCGCTCTGAAGAGCCTGCAACAGAGGGCGCCAGCCCCGCACCCTGAAGCAGGCCCGTGGCCATGGCCATGAGCGCCAGGAACGCGACACGGTTGGGCATAGCGCCTCCCTCCTCCGCCGTGAGTGTATCAGAACCGCGCGCCCGAGCGACACCGCGACAGTTCCGGGCTGCGTGACGGGCCGTGAGGGTTGGCGTGGACGGTGCTGTCGTGAGGACTGGGGAAGTCGCGACGCGCTCGGAGGCGACCGCGGAGGGGATCGGGGAAGGATTCCCCCGCATCCCCTCCGTGGGCTGGCTGGGCCGAGATCAAGCGACCGCGATCGGGTTGCCCGGCGAGCCGGTCGCTCCCTTGAGCCGGAGCGGGGAGAAGACGTAGGCGAACTCGTAGACGCGGTTGGCCGCCAGCTCCTCGAGGTCCAGGTTCTCCTGGATGTAGATTCCGTTCATGTTGATGAGCCACTGGTGGCACTCGAAGGGCCGGTCCTTGTCCTCGCCCGGGACCGCCTCCCCGGCCCACGTGTCGGCACAGGTGATGCAGACCTTTCGCTCGATGAGCCACTTCGCCACGGTGACGCCAATGCCGGGTGCCCCCTTGTTGAACTCGGCATTGTCCTTCATCCAGAGCTTCCCGTGACCGGTGCGCCAGAGCACCACGTCGCCCTCACCGGGCTCACGCGTCCCCTGGCGCTTCAGCGCGGCCTGGACATCGGCCGGGGTGATCACGTAGCCGATGGGGAGCCGGTCGCCGCCCTTGAGGGCGAGGACGTCGATCAGGACCCCGCGGGTGAAGAACGGCTTTACATTGTGGACGCCGAGCTTCTTGAGCCCGTAAGCTGCCCCCACCTCTGACTGCTTGAAGCCGTTATAGTACACGGGCTCGCCGCCGATGATCGTGGAGATGTGCCCCAGGCCGTCGAACTGGGTGCCGACCTGGCCGATCTCGCCGCTGAACATCTCGTCGTTGTACATGAGCTTGGTTACCCCGAAGGGCCCGCCGGTGGGTCCGCCCGGGATCGTAATGCTGATGTGGCGCGCGCCGAACAGCGGGATCCCGGCTTCGTAGATCCGTCCGAGCTGAAAGATCCGGCCGGTCCTGATGAGACGCGAGGCCTGAAGGACCTTGGCGGGCGTGATGCGATTGGAGGCGCCGGCCTCGTCGTTCGGCCCCCAGGGCGAGGGCCACCAGTCCTTCCCGAACGGGTTGACCGCCGCCGCCTGCGCGTGCGCCTGCTCGTGGGCGGCCAGGACGCCGCCCGCGGCCATCCCGGCAGCCACGCCGGTGACGAACCCGCCCTGGATGAACTCGCGGCGCGAGACCCCGCTCGCCTCCCCGGAGGAGCCTCCCTGATCTGGTTTCTGTGTGCCCGTGAAAAACTGGTCGAGCCATCCGGATTGCATTGCCTCACCCTCCAGCGGTTTACAACGTGAACGTCGGCCTACCCTCTCCTCAGGTACGTGTCCTGGCCGGTGTAGAAGTCCTCGCGTGGCGGGGTGAAGATGTCGATCACCTCCGTATCCTCGGGGAACCACGCCTCGTGCTCCACGCCGGCCGGGACGACGCCGATATCGCCCGGACCGCACGTCCGCTTGTCGTTGGCGAGCCGGAACTCCATCTTCCCGGACAGCATCCAGAAGATCTGCTCGTTGGGGTGGCTGTGGGCGGCGGCATGGCCGCCGGCCTTGATCTTCCAGAAGACCACCATCTCCTTCTCGCCGGTGACGATCTTTCGGGTGATGAGCGGGGTGACCTTCTCCTCCGGCACCTTGTCGAGATTCAAAAAGCCTCGCATCGCGGGGGCAGGCATGGGCGGGCCTCCTTTTCGGGAAACTCTGTGCCATCACCCTAATCAGCGCGTCTCCACCTGTCAAGGGGCATTGACGGTCGCGGGGAGCCGGTGTGATAATCGCCCTGTAATGCTCCGGGGTCGATCGCTCGCCGCTGTGGTCCTGGCCGGTTTCTTCGCCGGCTGCGCCCTCCTCGTCGTGGGGTGGGAGTTTCCCTCGCCCACCCCCGACATGATTCAACCGGGCAAGACCACGAAGGCGGACCTCGTGCGCTTCTTCGGGGAGCCGTACCAGGTCGGCTTGGACACGGGCGACCTGACGTGGAGCTGGTTGTACGGGAAGAAGCTGGCCCAAGGAGAGCTCACCAAGGAGTTGACTGTCCGCTTAGACGCCAAGGGCGTCGTCAAGAGCTACAGCTTCCGTTCCAACCATCCGGAGGACATGGCGCGGCTCCGGTGAGCTGCCGCCCGGTCGAGCGGAGGGGAAGGCATGAGCTTCCTCGGAGGGGGGCTCCGCCCCCCTTCCGAACCTCCCCCCGGGATTGCGCCGGCCCAGCCGGCGCTCGAAGGGATGGTGCTGAATCATGAGCGAAGGTAGTCCAATGACCGCTGCACTGGAGCTCAGGGGAATCATCCCGGCGACGGTGCTGCCGATGACGGCGGACGGCGAGATCGACGAGCCCGAGCTGCGGAAGTACATCCGCTGGCTCGCGGGGCAGGGAATCAAGGCCGTGGCGGTGAACGTGGATACCGGGGAGGGCCCGCACCTCTGGCACGAGGAGAAGCTGGGGGTGCTCCGGATCTACAAGGAGGAGCTGGCGGGGACCGGGATCCCGGTGGTGGCTGGCCTCGGCGCCTCCTTCACGGCCCAGGCCCTCCGGTACGGGCGCGATTACCGTGAGGCCGGGGCGGACACGTTGCTGGTGTTTCCGATCACGGCGTACCTGGGCCGGCCGCTGCCGTGGGAGATCCCCTACGGCTACCACAGGGCGATCGCCGAGACCGTGGGGCTGCCGCTGATCCTGTTCACGCTCCAGCCGGCGCTCGGCGGCACGGACTTCACCGACGAGACGCTGGCGCGACTGGTCGAGATCCCGGGCGTGGTCGCGCTCAAGGAGGCGCTGTTCGACGCCAAGCGCTTCCGGGAGATCGTCAACGTCGTCCGCGGCGCGTCCCGGCCGATCACGATCCTGACCGGGAACGACAACTTCATCTGGGAGTCGTATCTCCTGGGTGCCGAGGGGGCGCTGCTGGGAGCCTGTGCCGTCTGCACTCGGACGCACGTGCGCGTGCACGAGGCAGCCATCCGCGGGGACTGGAAGACCGCCCGCGAGCTGGGTGATCGGATCCAGAAGGTGGTGGATGCGCTCTTTGCGCCGCCGGTGCGCGACTACCGCGCCCGGGCTAAGGAAGTGCTCGTGATGCAGGGCATCATCCGGCACGCCTACATGCGGCCCCCGCTGCTGCCGGTGGGGCCGGAGGACCGCCAGGCTCTGAAGAAGGCGCTGGAGGAGGCCGGCGAGCTGTAATCGCCTTCGACACGGGTCGCGAAGACCCGGCGCGAAGCGCACGACGGGCCCGTCGCATCCTGCCAGAAATGCCGCTCACCGCGATCGTCCTGGCCCGTCGGACCGCGGGGCCTCCCACGCGGGATTGCCCTGGCAACGACACGAACCGGCGTGGCCCCGGCCAGGGGGACAACAGGTTCGCGCCCGTCTTCGCAGCCCGCGTCCGCCACGGCTACGCCGGCGTGGTGTCGGTGGAGCCGTTCGACTATGATCCCGACGGTCCGGCGACCGCGGCGCGCGCCATCGGCTACATCCGCGGCATCCTGGAGACGCTGGCATGGCGGGCGTAGCCTCCGCGCCGCGTGTCCGCGTCAGCGAGATCCGCCTCTACGAGCGCGAGGTCAGGCTGCGAATGCCGTTTCGGTACGGCGTGGTCACCCTGACCCGGGCGCCCCAGGTGTTCGTGCGCATGCGCCTTTCGCTCGAGAACGCGCGTGGGGGGTGGGGCATGGCGGCAGAGCTGCTCGCCCCAAAGTGGTTCGACAAGAACATGGCGCTCACCGATGAGGAAAACTTCGAGCAGCTCAGGACCTCGCTGCGCCTGGCGTGCACTGTCTATAGGCAAGACCAGCGACCACGCACCGCGTGGAGGTTGTTCGCCGAGAATTACCAGGCCCAGGTGGCGCTCTGTGCGGAGCGGGGTCTCAACCCCCTGATCGCGGGCTTCGGCCCCGCGCTCCTGGATCGGGCGGTGCTGGATGCCCTGTGCCGGCTTCATGGCGTCTCGTTCTATGAGGCTGTGAGGGCCAACCTACCCGGGATCAGGCCGGCGGACCTGGTGCCCGAGCTCGCCGGGTTCGGCGTGGACGGGTTTCTCGCCGAGCTGCGTCCGGGAGACAGCATCCATGCTCGGCACACGGTCGGCCTGGTTGATCCGATCACGTCGGCCGACCGGGCTGAGACGGCCAGGGTCGGCGACGGGCTCCCCGAGACCCTCGAGGAAGTGATCGCGGTGTATGGTCACGCCTATTTCAAGTTGAAGGTGAGCGGGGCGGTGGGGACGGGCGTGGCCCGGCTGAGCGAGATCGCGGCCGTCCTGGATCGCAGCCTGCAGCCGTATTACGTGACCCTCGATGGAAACGAGCAGTACACCGACGCGGAGGGCGTGCGGGAGCTATGGGAGAGGATTGCGGAGACGCCGGGCCTCCGGCGGCTTGTGCGTTCGATCCTGTTCGTCGAGCAGCCGATTCACCGCGAGCGGGCCCTCGATGAGGACGTCAGCCGCCTGAGCGCCAGGCGTCCCGTCATCATCGACGAGTCCGACGCCGACCTCGACGCCTTTCCACGGGCCCGCGCGTGCAGCTATCGCGGGGTGTCGAGCAAGGCGTGCAAGGGCGTGTACCGGTCGCTCATCAACGCCGCGCGGTGCGCGCTCTGGAACCGGGCGGAGGGGAGGCCGGTCTACTTCATGTCAGCCGAAGACCTCACGACCCAGGCCGGGGTCAGCGTCCAGCAGGACCTGGCGCTGGCCTCGCTGATCGGCGTCGAGCACGTGGAGCGTAACGGCCACCACTATGTGAACGGCATGGCCGGGTTGCCGGAGAGCGAGCAGAAGGCGTTTCTGGCAGCGCATCCCGACCTCTACCGCGACGACGGCGGCGTGGTGCGGCTTGCCATCGAGAAGGGACGGCTGGCCATAGGCTCCCTGGCCTGCGCGGGTTTCGCCGCGGGAGCGGAGCCCGAGTGGGCCGCCATGCGCGAGTTACCCGCCGCCTAGGAATCGGAGGGGGCCTCGACGGCCCCCTCCGAAGCCTCCCCCAGGAATGGTGGTTCGAGCCGAGGGGCTGCCGACGAGCCGCAGGCGAGGAGAGCCACGAGGCGAGGCCCGAGTTGGTTGCGCGGGCGAAGCCCGCGCTCGAAGGGCGCTACTCCGACACGCTGCTAGGTGCACCCTGACGGTGCGAGGATGCGCGTCCGCTTCTTCAGCATCCTGCTAGACGCGGCGGAGCGTTTATCTCCGGCTTTCCGGGGAGAACAGAAAACGGAAGAGCCGACGGAGGGGACCGAACAGGTCCCCGCAACTCGAGTCGGGCTCCGTGCCCCGGAGGAAGGCCATCGGCACCGGGCGGGCGCAGGTCCCCGCCGGGTCCAGGTCCACGGGGACGAGCATCACTCCCTCGGGCACCGGGAACTCCTCCCGGGGCATGGCGGCCAGGACCTTGCTCATGTAGCTCACCCAGATCGGCACTGCGACCCGCGAGCCGGTCTCGTCCTTGCCGAGGCTCCGGGGCCGGTCGTACCCGACCCACACTCCCGTGACCAGGCTCGGCGTGTAGCCGATGAACCACGCGTTGGAGAAATCGTTGGTGGTGCCGGTCTTGGCCGCGAGGGGGCGTCCGAGAGCTCTGGCGCCGATCCCGGTGCCGCGCTCCACGACGCCCGTGAGCATGTGGGTGATGAGGTAGGCAAGCTGCGGAGAGATGGCCGCCGTGCCTTGCGGGAGGTTCTCCTCCAGGAGCTTGCCCCGGGCATCGGTGATGTAGCGGATCGGGGTGGGCGGAACCCAGACGCCCTGGTTGGCCAGGATCCCGTAGGCCGCGGTCAGCTCGAGCAGGGAGACGTCAGAGGTCCCGAGGGCGAGGGAGAGGTCCTCGTGGAGCGGGCTCTGGATCCCGAGCCGGCGCGCCACCTCCACGGTCCGCCGGAGGCCGATCCGCTCCTGGAGCTTGACCGTGACGATGTTCACCGACTCCTCGATTCCCTGTTGCAGGGTGATGGGGCCGCGAAACATTCGGTCGTAGTTGTCCGGCACCCACGGCTTCCCGTTTCGCCCCACCGGGTAGATCACCGGGCTGTCCTCGATCCGCGTTGCCGGCGTGAGCCCGGCCTCCAGGGCGGCGAGATAGACGAAGGGCTTGAAGGCCGAGCCGGGCTGGCGCTTGGCCTGCACCGCCCGATTGAACTCGCTGCGGAAGAAGTCAGAGCCGCCCACCATCGCCTTGATGTGACCGGTTGCCGGCTCGATCGTGACGAGAGCCCCCTCGGGATGCTCCGAGCCCGGCTGCCCTCGTCGCTTCGCCGGGGCGGGTCCGCGCCGCGACCTCAGCGCTTCGAGCCCTTCGCGCAGGGATTGCTCGCCCAGGGCCTGCATGTGGGGGGACAGGGCGGTGTAGACGTGGAGGCCCCCCTTGAACACCATGTCCTCCCCGTACTTTTCCGCAAGCAATCCCCGGACGTACTGGATGAAGTACTGCCCCGTCGTGCCGCGCCGCTCGGGGGGGAGCAGGCCGAGGTCGGTTGCGAGGGCCCGTTTAACCTCGATCGGCTTCAGGGCGCCACCCTCCCGCATGCGGTTCAGCACATGGGCCCGCCGCCTCCGGGCGGCGTCAGGGTGGTTGAACGGGGAGTAAAGGGCAGGAGCGCGCGGCAGCCCTGCCAGGAGCGCCGCCTGGGGGAGGGAGAGGTCGGTTACGGACTTGCCGAAATAGGTCCGGGCCGCGGCTTCGACGCCGTAGACGCCATGGCCGAAATACACTTGGTTGAGGTACATTTCCAAGATCTGGTCCTTGGAATAGCGCTGCTCCAGTCTCAGAGCCAGCACGCCTTCCTTGAGCTTCCGGTCCAGGCTCTTGTCACGGGTGAGGAAGAGCACCTTGGCCAACTGCTGGGTGATCGTGCTTCCGCCCTCGACGAAACCCCCGTGGCGGAAGTTCTGGTACACGGCGCGGGCGATCCCCGTGGGATCCACCCCGAAATGGGAGTAAAAGCGCGAATCCTCCACGGCAATGATCGCGGCTTTGAGGGCCTGGGGGATTCGCGACAGCGGAACGTAGACCCCCCGCTCCGCCTGAAGATCGACGAGGAACTGGTCGTTCTGGTCGTAGAGCTTGGTCCCCTCGGCCGGCCCGATCGCCTCCAGCTCGCTCAGCGCCGGTACCGACAAGGCCCAGAGGACCGATGCGGTCACCTTCAGCAGGCCGAGGAGGATCGTAATCCAGGCCACGAGCGCGAGCCGGCGCAGCCAGCCCTGAAGGGGTCGCCGAGCGGCCTGGTCTCGCACTGGCTGTCGTGGTTGTCTTGTCTAACTGCGGGCACTGGGCTGGTTTGAACGCCCGCGCCCGTGAAAAGCATCGTTCGGAAGCAGGTCCGCGCTCGGCGTCAGCCTGGCGATGGCGGCAGGAGTGACGGATCCGGTGTGGGAACTGAGGGAACTGTTGTAAGCTCTACCGCGGAGGAACCTGCTGTGCCGTTTCCTCATCAAATACCCAGACAATTTACGCGTGCTGATATCGAGGCGCTGAGGCCCGGTCAGATGGGCGTGTACGGGCTCTTGAAGTCTAACCAGTGGGTCTATATTGGCAGCGGTGACATACGCCAGAGGTTGTTGGATCACCTCAACGGCGACAACAGTTGTATTGTCAGCGAAAAGCCTACTCATTGGGTTGACGTGGTGACGGCGAATTACATCGAAGAGGAGAGGCGTTTAATCTTGGAATGCGATCCGGTGTGCAATAAAGGGGTTGGTTAGCAACGCGGGCGAGTGCCGGTGCCATCGAAACGACCTGTGAGCCGTCTGAAGTAGTACTCCCGGCCATCGACAGAGAGGACCGTGAAAAGCGGGTGAGTCATCACTCGAAGCTGACGCCCCGTAAGCGGATCATCATAGCTCATAGGTTTGACGAACCCGGGAACCTGCACACGATTCAAGACCCGTCCTATCGTTTCGAGGAGACGCGTCCGTACAATGGCCCACCGAGTGGCACCGGTAACCGATGGTTGACCTTGGCCCACTCCCTAACTCCGCAGCGGCCTCATCCCCGCTCCCGGCCCCAGTCTCCGCGGTGCCGGTAGGTGGATCTCTCGAGCTGAGTCGTCTCTAGGCCTCCCAACCGGTGTGAGCGTCTCAGACGCGCTTGTCCCCTCCTCACCGGCTGTTCTCTTGACGGTCGCAACCTCTGTGCCAGATCGGGGAAAGGTCCGACGGCAGTAAGAGTCTTTGCTTTTTTAATGGTTCGTTCGTACGCCTCGCGAGCGGGAGGGCGGGCCGGGCGTTCGTTGATCAGGGAGTGTAGAGTGTAAGCCTTACATGAGGAGGATGTAAGCTTTACCGGGAGCCCCGTATCCTTGACAATGCTCTCCCCCTCACGTAAGGTGTCGCACGATCCGACTCTCCCCAGACGGATGCGCCAGCCATGCCATCTACCAACTGGGTCGGCCGGAACCTCCCGGCGCTCATCCTCTTCGTCGCCCTTCTCGTCCTGTGGCAGCTCGGGGTCTCGGTCTTCCAGCTCCGGGAGTACCTGCTTCCGAGCCCGCTCGCGGTCCTGCGCGCGCTCGCGAGCGCGGACATTCCCTGGCGGGTGCACCTCTGGGTGACCACGCTGGAGATCCTGGGCGGATTCCTGCTGGCCGGGGCGGTCGGCGTCCTGCTGGGCGTCGCGATCGCCTGGTCGAGCGTGCTCGCCAAGGCGCTGGTGCCGTTCCTGGTCTTCGTCAACACGCTCCCCAAGGTGGCGGTGGCGCCGCTCTTCCTGCTCTGGCTCGGCTACGGGATCATCCCGAATATCCTGATCGCGGCGCTGATCGGCTTCTTCCCCGTGGTCATCAACACCGCCGTCGGTCTCACGCAGGTGGATGAGGAGATGCTCGACCTGGGGCGTGTGTTCGGCGCCCCGAAGTGGAAGGTCTTCCTCAAGATCCGGATTCCCAACGCGCTGCCCTACATCCTGAGCGCGCTGAAAATCACCGCCACCGCCGCGGTGGTCGGCGCCATCGTGGGAGAGTTCGTGGCCTCCCAGGCAGGGCTGGGCAACGTGATCATCACCACCCAGACGAACCTCAACACCCCGGTGGCCTTCGCGGCGCTGGTCTGGATCTCGGTGGTGGGGCTCCTCGTGTACGGGGCCGTGGAGCTGGTGGGACGCTGGCTGGCCCCCTGGGCCGAAACGTCCGGTTCGTAACGGAGGAAGTCCGATGAGACGAAGCGCACTGACCGTCCTCGCAGGGCTCCTGGCGTTCGCGCCGTCGCTCCCCGCGTCAGCGCAGACCCAGAAGGTCGTCTTCGCTCTCAACTGGTTCCCGGTCGGGGACCACGCGGCCTACTGGGTCGCGCTGGAGAAGGGGTACTACAGGGAGAGGGGGCTGGAGGTGGAGCTGCAGAACTCGAAGGGGTCCGGCGACTCCATCGCCAAGGTGGACACCGGCCGGGCCGACATCGGGCTCGCCGATGCGGCGGTAGTCATTCCCGCCGTGGGCCGCGGCGCCAAGGTCAAGGTGGTGGGCGTGGTCTTCGACAAGACACCGCTCAACATCTGGGTCTGGAAGGGCAGCCCGATCAAGTCGCCGAAGGACCTGGAGGGGAAGACCCTGGCGGCGCCGCCCGGCGACGCCCAGCGGCAGCTCTTCCCCGCCTTCGCGAAGATCAACGGGATCGACCCCGCGAAGGTCAAGTGGGTGAGCATCGAGCCCGCGGCCAAGATCGTGACGCTCGCCGAGAAGCGGGCGGACGCGGTCGCCGACTACACCACCGGGCTTCCCTTCTACGAGAAGGCCATGGGGAAGGGGGCCGCGGTGATGATGCCGTGGGCAGACTATGGGTTCGACATGTACAGCATGTCGATCATCGCCAGCGAGAAGACGATGAAGGGAAGGCCGAAGCTGCTCCGGGACTTCCTGGAGGCGAGCTACCGGGGATGGCGCGACGTGATGGAGAACCCGAAGACCGCCCTCGAGATCTTCAAGAAGCGGGTTCCCGAGATCGACCTCTCCATCATCGAGCCCAACATGCTCATGGGGCTCCAGCTCATGAAGACCGAGCGCTACGCGCGGAACGGGATCGGCTGGATCGACAAGGCCAAGATGTGTCAGTCGGTGGAGCTGATCAACGCCAACATGGAGATCCCGCGCAAGGTGGGGTGCGAGGAGGTCTTCTCGACGGACTTTCTGCCGCGGATCGAGCTTCCGAAGACGATGCGACCCAGCTAGTGCGGTCGCCGCGAGCGCACCGGGTGAAGGAGGTTCGGCGCCAGGGCGCCAGCCGCCTTCCACGTTCTGTACCCGCGCGCTTGCGCCCATGCCGCCCTTCATCATCCTCGACCGCGTGGGAATGACCTACCGGGCCGCGAGCGGCCCGGTGGAGGCGATCCGGGAGGTCTCCTTCGCCGTCGGCGAGGGCGAGTTCGTCGCCCTCGTCGGCCCGAGCGGCTGCGGCAAGTCCACCCTGCTCAGGATCGTCGCGGGCCTGAGGGCGGCCACCCATGGAACGGTCACGGTGGGCGGCGAGCGGGTGAGTCGTCCGCTGCCTTCGGTCGGGATGGTCTTCCAGGCCCCGGTGCTCCTCCGCTGGCGCCGGCTGCTGGAGAACGTCCTGCTCCCCGCCGAGCTGGCCGGCCTCCGCTCGGCCGACTACGCGCCGCGCGCCCGGGAGCTTCTCGGGCTCACCGGGCTAGCCGACTTCGCCGACAAATTCCCGCGGGAGCTGTCCGGCGGGATGCAGCAGCGCGCCTCCCTCTGCCGGGCGCTCCTCCTGGACCCGCCTCTGCTCCTGATGGACGAGCCCTTCGGCGCGCTCGACGCGATGACCCGGGACGAAATGAATCTGGAGCTGCTCCGGGTCTGGGGGGAAGGCAACGAGGCGCGGAAGACCATCCTCTTCGTCACCCACTCCATCGCCGAGGCGGTCTTCCTCGCCGATCGGATCGTGGTGCTGACGCCACGACCCGGTCACGTTGCCCGTATCTTCGACGTCCCGCTCCCGCGGCCGCGCACCGTCACGGCGCGCGCCGCTGCCGATTTCGGCCACCTCTCTCTGGCGATCTACGAGACGCTGCAGGGGCATCATCCCGACGGTCAGCGTCTCCTTTAGTTGGTGCCACGCCTTTGATACCATCGTTGGCGGCGCGCTGCCGGCGGCGATGGTGGCGGGGCAGGACGGGGGGCTCAGAGCGATGGGGCGGCTCAAGATCGGCTTCATCCCGACGGAAGGTGGGCACTTCTACCAGGAGGCGCTCGAAGAGGTCGTCAGCGGCGAGGAGCTCGGCTTCGATTCGGTCTGGATGGAGGAGCACCACGGGGTCAGGGACCACTACTGGCCCTCGCCGCTGACCGTGCTGGCCGCCTTCGCGAGCCGCACCTCGCGGCTGCTCCTGGGCACCGACATCCTGGTCTTTCCCTTCTACCACCCGGTCCGGCTCGCCGAGGACGGCGCGCTCCTGGATGTGATCTCGGGAGGCCGCTTCGTTCTCGGGACCGCGATCGGCTACAAGCCTGACGAGTTCGCGCTCTACGGCACCCCGCTCGAGAAGCGCGGCGCGCGCTTCGAGGAGGGGTTGAGGCTCGTCAGAGCCCTGTGGACCGGCGACACCGTGACCTTCAAGGGCGAGTACTACGCGGTGGAGAACGCGCGGATCGAGCCCAAGCCGCTCTCGAAGCCGCATCCGCCGGTCTGGATCGGCGGCTGGGGGGAGCTGGCCCTCAAGCGGGCGGCCACGCTGGCTGAGAACTGGATCCCCGGCCCCACCGCCGACCTCGCCCGCCTGTTCGACGCCAAGCGGCGGTTCCTGGCCCACCGGGCCGCCGCCGGCCTCACCGCGCCGATCACCGAGTGGCCGCTCACCCGCGACGTCATCATCGCGGACACGGACCGGCAGGCGCGCGAGCTGGCCGAGCGCCACATCATGGTCTCCTACCGCCACGAGTACGCGGGGGGTTGGCGCCACCCGTTCATCGACGCCAGCATCGCGACCGACCTGGACGCCCTCATGAAGGACCGGTTCCTGATCGGCGGGCCGGAGCAGGTGCGGGCGGGGATCGCGCGCTTCGTCGACGCCTACGGCATGACCCACCTGATCTGCCGGCTCTTCTTCCCCGGCATGCCGCACACCCACATCATGCGCGAGCTCGAGCTTCTCGCCCGCGAGGTCCTCCCCGCCTTCCGCTAGAACCTCGGAGGGGGCCCGGCTACCCACGCCGAAGGCGTGGGTGTCCCCCTCCGACGTTTAGAAGCTGCGGGTCAGGCCCTCGACGCGCTCGTCGTGGGACTGGAAGGGGTCCTTGCAGAGGATGGTCTCGCGCTCGGGGTCGTTGAGCTTCAGGTAGACCCAGTCCACGCGGTAGTCCTTCCCCTTCAGGTTGGCCTGGCGGATGAACTCGCCACGGAGCCGCGCGCGGGTGGTCTGGGGCGGGGCGTGCTTGGCCCGCTCGATGGCCTCGTCCGACGTGATCCGCTCGACGTGGCCCCGCCGGACCAGGAGGAAGTAGAGCCCCCGGTCGGGACGGAT
>JACQWB010000265.1 GCA_016209385.1 Candidatus Rokuibacteriota bacterium | reverse complement strand
CCTCGTGGCTCTCCTCGCCTGCGGCTCGTCGGCAGCCCCTCGGCTCGAACCACCATTCCTGGGGGAGGCCTCGGAGGGGGCCCGGGTACCCACGCCGAAGGCGTGGGTGTCCCCCTCCGATTGTCGTAGGCTCTGATTTCTTCGGGGAGCAGCCGATGATAACCCGTGAGGAGACCACGTTTCCCGGAGGCTGAGATATGGTTGTCGCCCGAGTCAGCGCCGCGCGCCGGCGCGTCAGGATCCACGGTGGAGGCCCACGCCGGAAATCCGGCTCCGCCCTTTCGCGCGAGCGTCATCGGTCGAATCGTGAGCTGACTTCACCCGTGAGCCCACCCATCGCGACCGTTTTCCGGAAGCCTGACGAGGGCATCTACCACGCCCGTTGCCGTCAGCGGGTTCAGTTCCGGGGGACGCGGGGAGGCGTCGAGGTCGATTTTTACTGCCTCTGCTGCTACGAGCACGTCACGCTCCCCGAGGACCTGCTCCCGCGCATCCCGATCTACGCCCCCGGTCACGGCATCGTCTGACCGGCCCGGGTCCTGGGCCCGGGGACCTACCCTTTGACGGGCTGACCGCCCCTCGACCTCCCTCGTCCCGCTCCGCCGCCGGATCCCCCCCAACGTCATTCGCCTTGCGCCGCCATCGGTCGGCCATACAACATGTAGTTGCTCAAGGAGCAGGCGGGCCGGGCCCGCCGGACAGGCGCTTGAGGATCCCGCTGGAATAGGCTATTCTGCTGTCGTTTTCGCCGCTGTACGTTCCGGGTCGGGAGGAGCGTTTCCCGTTGGAACAGGTCCTCGAGGGTGATGGGCGGTTCGCGATGCGAAACCAGGGCTTTGGGACGTTCGAGGGCGCCCTCCGAGGCTTGTTCGCGGGGCCACCGAACCTTCAGCCGGAGACGCTCCTGTCCCGGGTCATCGCCGTCGCCGTTGAGGGGCTAGAGGCTGACGCCGGGACGCTGGCCGTTCCCACTTCCGAGGCTGGCCCGCTCCGGTACGCCTGCCTCGGGAACTTGCCGTCCCATCTCTCGATCCGCTCCGAGCGTTGCCTGGCTGGCCTCCCACGGCAGTCAGCAGGCCCGATTCTCGTTGACGATTATCCCGTTCACCCCAACGCGGTCCCCGAACTCGTCCGCCTCGGGGTGCAGACGGTCCTGACATACCCGCTGCGGGTTGACGGCGAATGGGTCGGTTCGCTGGACCTTATGCGGGTGACTCCGAGGCCGTTCACCACCGAAGACGTGGAGCGGCTCACCCCCCTGGCATTCGTCGCGGGTCTCCTGATCCGCGATGTGGAACGCCTCGCCCAGCTCCAGAGGATAGAGGAGGACCTCCAGCTCCTCCTCGAGATCACCGAGGGTGGCCTGAGGGATCTTCCGCTCGACACGCTCCTCGATCACCTGGTGGGGCGGATCGAAAAGGGTGCCGAGGCCCAGGCCGCGGGAATCTTGCTCGTCGAAGGCGACCGGCTGGTCGCGCGGGCCAGCGTCGGGCTCCCCCCCGAGGTGGCCGGGTCGTTTGCCACCCGGATCGGCGAGGGATTTGTCGGCGAGGTGGCGCGCACTCTCGCGCCGGTAGCGATCGAGGACCTGTCGGCGGACGCGAGCCTGGCTCTGATCGTCAAAACGTACGGCATCCGTTCAATGCTGGGGGTGCCGCTGACGGTCGGGACCCGGCTGGTCGGCGTCGCCCATGTGGATTATCTCTTCTCCCATCGGTTCGCGCACGAAGATGTCAAGCGGATACGCACCATGGCCGCCCAGGCCGCGCTCGCGATCGACCACGTCCGGCTGGTCCAGGCGGAGCGGGCCATGGCGGAGACGCGTCGCGAGTCGTTCCGCGCGCTTCTCCAGCAAGAGCGCCTCGCCTCGGTGGGGCGCCTGTCGGCGGGGCTGGCGCACGAGTTGAACAACCCGCTTGGGGCCATCGCGCTCCACGCGGAGATTCTCGCGAGCTTTCTGGACACGCCAGAGCTGGCGGGCGCCCCGGCGCGCCCGCACCTGCTCGAGGCGACCTCGGTCATTTCCCGGGAGGTCTTCCGGTGCAAGGCCCTCATCCGGCAGCTCCTCGACTTCTCCCGGCGGCCGGCGCTGAGGTACGAGCGGGTGAACATCGAGGTCCCGATCGCCGAGGCCCTCGGCCTCGCCGAGCTGGAGGTGCGCGGGGCCAGGCAGCGCATCGTCCGCCACGCGTCGGAGCGGCCGGCGATCGTCTGGGGCGATCCCTCCATGCTCCGCCTGCTCATGCTGAGCCTCGTCGTCAACGCGCTGGACGCGGCGCCAGGCGGGGGGGCGGTGACCGTGGCGACGGCCCTGATCGCCCCGGCCACGGTGCAGATCAGCGTGGCGCCGGTGGCCGCGAGCACGGACGGCACAGGGATCAGCCTTGGCCTCACGGTCAGCCAGCGGATCGCAGAGGAGCACGGCGGCCAAATCGAGGTCGAGAGCCGAGACCCTGAACAACGGCCCAGGGCCGTGGTCCGGCTCCCGCTGCTGATCGAAGGAGAGCGCGGCTGATGGGGGACCGGCTACGGATCCTGATCGCCGAGGACGAGGCCAGCCTCCGCGAGGGGCTCGCGCGGGAGTTCGCCCGGCGGGGATTCGAGGTGGAGACCGCCGAGGACGGCGTCGCAGCCGATGAGGCACTCCGCGCGCGCGATTTCGACGTCGTGCTCCTCGACCTGCGCATGCCGCGCCGGGACGGGATCGAGGTGCTGAAGGCCATGCGGGCCGACGGCCACGAAGCCGAAGTCGTCATCATCACCGGCCACGCCGAGACCGAGACCGCCATCGAGGCGCTCAAGCTGCAGGCGTACGACTACATTACCAAGCCGTTCCGCCTCGCCGAGGTCCTCGAGGTGGTGAGGCGGGCTGCCGAGCGGCGCCGCCTGCAGCGGGAGAACCGGTCCCTCCGTCGCGCGGTGTCCCAGTCCGAGCCGGACCCGTTGCTGGTCGGGAAGAGCCGGGCGCTGGAGTCCTTCAAGACGCTCCTGGACAGGGCGGCGCTCTCCGAGTCGAACGTGCTGATCGTCGGCGAGAGCGGGAGCGGCAAAGAGCTGGCCGCCCGTCACATCCACGGGCACAGCCAGCGTCGGGAGATGCCGTTCCTGGCGGTGAACTGCGGGGCGCTGCCGGACGAGTTGCTGGAGTCCGAGCTGTTCGGCCACGAGAAGGGCGCTTTCACCGGCGCCACGGCGCAGAAGCACGGGCTCCTCGAGCTCGCCCACAACGGCACCCTCTTCTTTGACGAGGTGGCCGAGATGAGCCCCGCCATGCAGGTCAAGCTGCTCCGGACCCTTGACCTGGGAGAGATCCGCCGGCTCGGGAGTGGGCGCACGATCCGGGTGAACGTCCGCGTTCTGGCAGCCACGAACAAGGACATTGCCGCGGAGGTGCGGGCCGGGCGGTTTCGCCACGACCTGTACTACCGGCTCGGGGTGATCGTGCTCCGGGTCCCACCGCTCAGGGAACGCGCCGAGGACATCCCGCTCCTGGTAAATCACTATTTTCAGCTCCTCATCCCTCCGGGCCACCTGCTGGTGAAGATCGTTCCGGAAGCGATGGCCGAGCTCTGCCGGCACTCGTGGCCGGGAAACGTCCGGGAGCTGAGGAACATGGTCGAGCGGTTCGTCGCCCTCTCCGACGGAGAGGAGGTCACCGCTGCCGATGTGGGGCTCCACCTGTCGGTGGCGGCCGCCTCCCTGGAATCCGACGAGGGACTCCCGCCGCTCAAGGAAGTGGAGCACCGCTACATTGCCAAGGTGCTCGAACGGACGGGCGGGAACCGGGCTCAGGCCGCGCGGATTCTGGGTGTCGATCCGAAAACGCTCTACAACAAGCTGAAGGCCGGTACCCCCACCGAGAGCTGATCCCGTTCCGGCCGGGAAAAATTTCCTGCACTGCCGGGAAGATTTCCTGGCCCCTCCTGACCTCGGGTCGGACCCCAGTTCCCCCGCGTACCGAAAATCAGGAACTTGCGTCTCAGCCCCTGCGTGGAACGGATCTTGCTCAACTTATCGGCAGTCGTCACGCTGGTCTTTTCAGACGCTCAACGGAACACTTTGGCTACGATCCTGAGAGCTGCCGTGCAACGTGGTGAGCGGGTTCGCCTCGTGCCGAACGGGGCCGGACGGGCCGGCGGATCATCTCTGCCGTCGAGCGCCGCCGCGCTGGCACGCCTCGTCGGCAACCTCAACTGGAACCTGCTCGCCCTGCTGAGCGACCTGCGGTGCCTGTCAGGGCGCGGGTTTCAGGCGGCAGCCACGGCGCTGTTCGGCGAGCAGTGTGGCGCGGGCGACATCGAAAATGTTCTGCCGGCGGGCCACCCCCAGGCCCTCCTTCCGCTGCGAGCCCCCGACCGGGTCCCCCTGGCCGTCGTCCGATCCGAGCTGTTCCCGCTGGAGACCGCGTCGGCCGGCGACGAGGTGAAACACCTCAGGGCTGCCGCGCGCCGCCGCTACCGTGAGCTGGAGATGTCGCTGGTGCGCGCGTTCTCCCGCGCCCGGCGCGCGGGGACCGTGGACCCCTTCGAGGGAGTGACGCTTCTCAAGCAGACCTGCCAGCTTTCCCGGGCGTCCCTTCGCCCCTCGGCCGACGAGCTGGCCGCGCGCCTGGCCGATGGGGTCGTGCGGCTCAACCTGGCCACCCTTGCTCTGGTCCGCGAGCTTCCGGGGGCCGGCGCCGACGGCCTGGAGCTGGCCGGTCAACTGGCGCAGGATGGGGACAGCGCGGCGCTCCTGCGCCTGCTCCCGCGATCGCGGGTGTCCGAAGCCCTGCTGTTCCTGGTGGCCGTCTCGAGCCCGCCGCTGTCCAGCCCGCACGTCGAGCGGCTCCGCGGCCTCTCGCTCGGCGACCTGGACGCCGGTGTGGAGGCTGCCGGCCGCGAGAGCCGGGACCGGGTCCAGACGCTCCTGGCGGAGTTCATCCGGCTCGCCGAGGAGGACACCGGGTGGCGATGAGCTTCCCCGACGATGCCGCCGGGAGAGCGATCTCGCTCAAGGTGGACCCGACCTTCATCGCCCAGGTGATCTTTCTCCGGCGGAGCTGCTCGATTAAAGAGATGTCGGCGATCCTGAACTGCGACCGAAAGCGCGTGCTCACGGCCCTGGCGCGCCTGACCCGCCAGGGCGTGCCCATGAACCGGGATCCCGACGCCCCGAAGTACCGGCCGCTCACCCAGGCGCAGCGCGCCGAAGTCACTCTCCTCTTCAACAACGGCGCCGGGCTCGACTTCTACGCGATCTGCCGCGTCATGAAAACTGCGCACCCGCTCGCCGTGTTTCTGTTCCTCAAGCACGAGGTGAACCCCCGCGCTTGGTGGGTGCGGTCGTGCGCCCGGTGCGAGGAACCTTTCCCGAGCTCTCGCTCCGACCTCCGCCTGTGCTCGGCCCGCTGCGGTTCGCGCGAGCTGGAGCTGGCCTTCGCCTAGTAATCGGAGGGGGCCTCGACGGCCCCCTCCGAAGCCTCCCCCCGCACCGGGTTGCGCCGGCGGAGCCGGCGCTCGAATTGGGGCCGGCGCCCTCCGAGATTAACTCGGGCCTCGCCTCGTGGCTGTCCTCGCCTGCGGCTCGTCCGGAGCCCCTCGGCTCGAAATGCGCCCCTCCGGAAGCGGCCGCTGGCTGCCGATTAGTCCGAAGGGGAAGTGTATCTCCCACGGACGCCTCCGCATGGTCTACGGGGATCTCCCCGACCCGCCCTTGACCGGGTCTGACAGCATGGCAGGCCGGGATGTCGACACACGGGCAACGGAGGGCTGCGCGTGACGGGACAGCTCGATGCAGTTCACCGAGTGGCGACGTGGGGCCCCTGAGGGATGGAAGGGCAGATCCAGGACCTGACAGCGATCGTCGGTCACCCGAACGCTGCCTGCGACGCCCGGCTGGTGGACCCCGGGGCAGTCCTCGGGCTCGATGCCGTCCAGGCCCGCGTGTCGCGGATGAAGCGACTCACCGAGCTGGGCCACCTGATCACCTCGTCGCTCGAGCGCGCCCGGATTCTCGACCTGGTGACCGACGCGGCCCTGGACCTCCTGAAGGGCGACCTGGCCCGGCTCTGGGTCGTGGACGAGGCGGCCGCAGTGCTACGTCTGGCGGCCAGCAGGGCTCGCCAGGGCGACACCGCACCCAGCAACACGAGCGCCGAGTTCCCCCTCGGTCAGGGGTTGGTGGGATGGGTCGTGGCGCACAGAAGCAGGCGCTACTCCGCCAACCTGCTCGAGGATCCGTTGCAGGTGAACCGGGAGTGGGTGCGGGCGGGCGGGTACGTCTCCCAGATCGCGGTTCCCCTGATCCTGCGTGACCGGGTGCTGGGCGCGCTGGTGGTCGTGACGAAGGCGTTGCGGGAGTTCAGCCGTGAAGACGAGGAGCTGCTCGACCTCCTGGCCACCACGACGGCGACGGCGCTCGAGAACGCCCGGCTGTTCGCGGCGACGGAGGCGCAGGCCGGGGCGCTCAAGGAGAAAAATGCCCAGCTGGACAGCTTTGTCTACAGCGTGTCCCACGACCTGAAGGCTCCCCTGATCGCGATCCAGGGGATGGCGAGCGTGCTCATCGATGAGTACGGACCAAAGCTCGGTGCGGAAGGCCAGCACTACCTGCACCGGATCAACGCCAACATCCAGCAGATGGATCGCCTGATCGGGGATCTCCTGACCCTGTCGCGGGTGGGCCGGGAGGCGCGCCCCCCGGAGCCCGTGTCGCTGGCCGAGCTGGTGGACGACCTCCTGGTGGAGCTTGCCGAGCCGATCAGGACCCGCGGGATCACGGTGATCGGCTGGAACCTGGGGACTGTCTGGGCGGTCCGAAGCCAGATCCAGCAGGTGATCGGGAACCTTGTCAGCAACGCGATCAAGTACATCGGCGACGCCGCCGAGCCCACCGTGGAGATCGGAACCGTGGACGATGGCGAGTTCGTGCACTGCTACGTCAAGGACAACGGCATCGGCATCGACCCGGCCCATCACGAGAGGGTCTTCGAGGTCTTCCAGCGCCTCCACGAGGTGGAGGCCGGAGGGACCGGGGTCGGGCTGGCTATCGTGCGGAAGATTGTCGAGGCCGCGGGCGGGCGCATTTGGGTCGAATCGGCCAAGGGTCAGGGGGCGACCTTCCACTTCACCTGGCCCAAGGGGCCCAGGGAACCCGGCGGGGGGCCACCCAGGCACCCCCACGCCTTCGGCGTGGATGCCCGGGTACCCGCCCCTTCCGGACCTCCCCCCGAGGAACCTGCGCGGGCAAAGCCCGCGCTCGGAGTGGAACCAGCAATGGCCGGCGAACTGCCAGGAGCGCGAGAGCATTCAACCCTGTTACTCCGACAGGGGCCCAGGACGGGCGGCCATGGATCGGCATAGGTCCATCACCATTCTGTTGGTCGAGGACAATCCGGACCACGCCGAGCTCACGCTCCGGGCGCTGCAGAGCGGCAACCTGGCGAACGAGGTCTTCTGGGTGAAGGACGGGGAGGAGGCTCTGGACTTTCTCAACCAGCGCGGCCGGTACGGCGACGGGGTCCGGGCCCCCCGGCCGGGGCTGATCCTTCTGGACATCAAGCTCCCCAAGGTCGACGGAACCGAGGTGCTTCGTCAGATCAAGCGGGACGAACGGCTCCGGACGATTCCTGTCGTCATGCTGACGACGTCGGCGCGCGAGGACGAGGTCAACGAGAGCTACAGGGCCGGCGCCAACAGTTTCGTGACCAAGCCGGTGAGGTTCGCGGAGTTCGCGGAGAAGGTGGCCACGGTGAAGCTCTACTGGATGCTCACCAACCTGCTCCCCGAGGGATAGGAGGCCACGTGCGGCCCCGACGGCTGAATCTCCTGCAGAAGTTCTCGCTGCTGAGCTTCGTCTCGGTGCTGATCTTCTGCGTCGCGCTCGGGTTCCTCACCTCCCACGTCCTCACGCGCAACATGCTCGAGTCGGAGTGGCACGGGACAGCCGAGCTCGTCCGCTATCAGGTCCGCGCGTACGCCCTCGAGCGCCTGTTCACCGATCTCCACCTCCGGGCGAAGCCGCAGCAGTACGCGGAGGCGCTCGGCTCGCTCCTGAACCTGCCCGAGGTTGTGCGGGTCAAGGTCTGGGACCGGGACGGCACCGTCATCTGGGCCACCGACGCGCGCATCATCGGCAAGCGGTTCGCGGGCAACGCGGAGCTGCAGGAGGCGCTTCGCGGCAGGGTGAGCGCGGAGCTGAAGCCGCTGACGAAGGCCGAGCACCTCTACGAGCGCGAGCGCTTGGCGAAGCTGGCCGAGGTGTATGTCCCGATATTCTCGGCGGACCGGCCCGACGAAGCCATCGGGGTGCTGGAAATCTACAAGGTGCCGGCCCGGCTCTTTGCCGCCATTCGACGCGTCAACGCGGCGGTTTGGGGCGCGTCGCTCGGCGGGGCCGTCCTTCTCTACCTCTCCCTCTTCTGGATCGTACGAATCGCCTACCGGAGCCAGCTCGGGCTGGAGCGGACCCTGACGGAGCGGTCCGAGGAGCTGAAGGACCGGAACGCCACCCTTGAGTTCTTCCTCCAGACCATCTCGCACGACCTCAGGGCGTCGGCCGTGGCGATCCACGGGCTCAGCGGGACCGTGTTTGAGACGTGCGCGGAGAGCCTGCCCGCCGAGGCCCGGCGGCTGCTCCGCCGGGTCCAGGAGAACGCGGAGCACCAGGACCAGCTCCTGGCTGACCTCGTGACCCTGAGCCGGATCGGAACGGACCCGAGCGTGCCGCAGGAGGTGGACGTGTCCGTGCTCGTCCGCGAGGTCGTCGGCGACACCTGTGAGGCTCTCGGCGCGGGGCCGGTGAAGGCGACCATTGACGGGTCCTTGCCGACCCTCCGGTGCGACCGTGACGAGCTGCGCGAGGTCTTCCGGAACTTGGTGAGCAATGCCGTGAAGTTCACGGGCGACCGTGATCCGGAGATCCGCATCGCGGCCCAGGATCGCGACCAGTGGGTGGAGTTCTCGGTTGAGGACAACGGGATCGGGATCGATTCGGCGTACCACGCGAAGATTTTCGAGGCCTTCGAGCGCCTCAACGAGATCCCGGCCGAGGGAACGGGGGTCGGGCTCACCATCGGGAAGAAGATCGTCGAAGGTGTCGGGGGGCGCGTCTGCGTGGAGTCCGCGAAGGGTCACGGCGCGACATTCCGCTTCACCGTCCCGAAGGTGTGGCCCGTGAAGCGAGGCGCGAAGCCATGAGCGGCGAGGTGATCGGGGTGTTGCTGGTCGAAGACGACGCCGACCACGCCCAGGTCGTCACGCGGGCGCTCCGGCGACAGGACCCCCCGGCCGAGGTGACGGTCGTGGGAGACGGCCCGACCTGCCTCGACGCCCTCGAGGCCCGGGCCTATTCGGTCGTCCTCCTCGACTACAGCTTGCCCCGGATGAACGGTCTGGAGGTGCTCGAGCAGATCCGGAAGCGCGGCTTCTCGGTCCCGATCATCATGGTGACCGGCCAGGGCGACGAGCGCGTGGCCGTGGAAGCCATGCGGGCAGGGGCCCTGGACTACGTGATCAAGACTGCCGGATACTCGACGACCCTCCCCTCCGCGATCCACAAGGTCCTCAAGCAGCACGAGCTGGCGCTGGAGAACGCGCGCCTGTTCGAGACGGCCCGCACGCTCAGTCGGGACCTGGCCTGGGAGCGCGATCGGCTGGAGGCGATCCTCCGCGGCATCGGTGAAGGCGTGATCGTCACCGACACCCAGGATCGCGTCATCCTCCTGAACCCGGCGGCAGAGGAGCTGCTGGGCGTCAAGGAGAACGTGCTGGTTGGCCAGCGGTTTCTCTTCTGTCTGGCCGACCTCCAGTTCGCGGCCGAGTGGAGCCGCTGGCTCGAGGAGGACCGGGACTTTTCCAAGCGCGAGCTCCACATCACCCACCCGGGCGCGGGCGTCCTGGCGGCGACCCGCTCGCGGGTCCGGGACGCGACCGGTGTGGCGCTGGGCCAGGTGACCGTGCTCAGGGACATCACACGGGAGCGCGAGCTCGACCGGATGAAGACCGAGTTCGTCTCCAACGTGTCGCACGAGCTGCGCACACCGATGGCGTCGATCAAGGGGTTCACCTCGACGGTCCTCCGGGACAAGAGCATGTCGCCGGAGACGCGGGAGCGGTTCCTGACGATCATCTACAAGGAGAGCGAACGGCTCACGACGCTGATCGAGGAACTGCTGGACATCTCGTGCATGGAGTCGGGCCAGATCCACGTGAAGCGGCAGCGGTTCTCCCTCGCGGAAGCGGTGGACCGGACGATGACGGTGATGGCGCCCCTGTTCGAGGAGAAGGGCGTCAAGCTTTTCCATTCGATCGAGGAGAGCGGGTTCGAGATCGTCGGCGACCTCGATCGGATCTGTCAGGTCATCCAGAACCTCCTGAGCAACGCCCTGAAGTTCACCCCCGTGGGCGGACGGGTCGAGGTGAGCCTCGTGGGGGACCGGGAGAGCGTGAGCTTGGAGGTGGAGGACACCGGGATCGGGATCCCGCCGGAGCACCTTCCGCGCATCTTCGAGCGCTTTTACCGGGTGCCGGGAGCGGAGGGAGGCGGCACCGGGCTCGGGCTCACGATCGTGCGCGAGATCGTCGAGCGTCACAGGGGACGGATCGATGTTGTGAGCGAACAGGGCTGCGGGAGCCGATTTCGCGTCACGTTCCCGCGCCCACAACCCTACGGGCGAGAGGAGGCGCGATGAAGATCCTGATCGTTGACGATGATCCGAACATGCAGGAGCTGGTGGACTACAACCTGCGGCTGGACGGCCACGAGGTGTCCATCGCCTCGTCGGCCGCCGAGGGCCTGACGTCGGCGCGCGAGCAGGCGCCCGACCTGATTCTGCTCGACGTGATGATGCCCGGGATGGACGGGCTGGAGGCGCTGCCGATCCTGAAGCGGGATCCGAAGACCTCCCAAATCCCGGTCTTCATGCTGACCGCCCGGGGCCGGATGGGTGATGTGGAACGGGCGTTTGCCGTGGGAGCGGACGACTACATTACCAAGCCCTTCGACCCGGCGAAGCTCAGCCAGATGGTCGCGGTCAAGTTGGGCCGCAAGGCCAGCCGGCGGCCGCGCCCGGCAGCCAACCGGTCTGGTCCGGGTATCGGGACCGGATTGGGGGGAGCCCAGAAAACTGACAGGGGCTAGAGTGGAGCGAGAGGTCCACCGAACCTCGACGTCAGGGAGAGTGGGACCGATGGCTCGAGACCCGTTGGCTGGCAACGTTCGCTGGAGAGCGGAGGGTGGAGAAAGCGCGGCGGAGCGGGTTGCCAGGTTTCGGGGCTGCGCCTACGAGCACGGCCTCCGGCTGTCTCGCGTCTACCTTCTGAGCCCGAACCGTCAGATGGGGCTCCAGGGGAGCATGGTGATGGACTGTCACTCCTGCGGCTCACGGTGGTTCGTGCGCCTCCATCACGCCGAGCTGTTCCCTGAGTCGCTGACGGTCATCGACGAGCTGAAGCACGCGCGGGATGGGCAGGTCACCGTCCCCCCGGGGGCGCCCGGTGGGCCATAGAGGCCCGGCAGCACCGAGCCTACGGGGCGGCCATGACCGCCCATGGAGGCGAACCGATGAGAAAGCGGAGCCGGGCGGGGTCGGGATTGCCCTCGCGTGTCGGTCGCCCGCCGGCGAATCTCTCGGAGGAAGCCGATAGGTGTACGAAGCGTACTGGGGTCTGAGCCGGGCGCCGTTTCAAAATGTCCCCGACCCGGCATTTTTCTGCCCGCTGCCTGTCCACCTGGAGGTCCTCGGGAGGCTCCCGTATGTCGTCGACCACGGCAAGGGTGCCGCGCTGCTCACCGGCGAGGTCGGGTGCGGCAAGAGCACCTTGGGCCGTGTCTTCCTCTCGCAACTCGACGCGAGCAAGTACGACGTCGGGCTCGTCATCAACCCCGCCCTGGCGGGGCGGGATCTGCTCCATGAGATCGCCCTGCAGCTTGGCCTCTCCCGTCCCAGCCCCCACCGATCCGTCCTCCTCCGCGCGCTCGCTGATCACCTCCTGGCCAACGCCGAGCGGGGAGCTGCGACGGTCCTCATCGTCGACGAGGCGCAGACGATCGCGGATGAAGCGGTCTTCGAAGACCTGCGGATGCTCCTGAATTTTCAGCTCAACGACCGCTACCTCCTCTCGCTGATCCTGCTCGGGCTGCCCGAACTGCGGACGCGGCTCGCCAGGTTGCCCTCGCTGAACCAGCGGATTGCCTTCCGCCTCAACCTGAGCTTTCTCAACCCGGAGGAGACCGCCTTCTATATCACGTTTCGCTTGAAGAAAGCCGGGGCGACGGCGCCGATCTTCACGGACCAGGCCATGGACCTGGTCTACCGCGAGACGGGCGGTATCCCGCGCAGCATCAACAACCTCTGCGACCTCTGCCTCTACGACGGCTGGAAGCGACGAGCCGAAGCGGTGGACGCCTCCGTGGTGGAGGCGGCCCTGGCCTTTGTGTAGGTGATGGGGAGATGGCGAGGCTGAGCGACATCGTCCGGCGCGGCGGGCAGCAGCCCGGCGGGCCTCCGCGCGAGGTCAGTACGGGCTCCCGCAGGCTCAGCGACCTGCTCCGCCGGCGGCTGGAGCCGGCGTCTCCGCCGCCAGACCGCGGGCCGCCCCCGGCCCCGTGCGCGGATTCCGGCCCGGTGCCTGATCAGCCCTCAAGCCTGCCGAAGCCCGACCGAGGCAGTCCCCGGCTGGAGGATTTTGAGGCCGCCAGCCGGGTGCTCCAGGCCGCGGTGGAGACCGTGGAAGATCTCCTGGAGACGGCCAGGAACGCTGCCGACTTTCCCATCGCCGGCGCTGGAAAGACGGTGGAGAGCCTGCTCCAGAACCTGGAGACCGGTGATGCCCTACTGGTCCCGTTCTTCGCCGCAGGCGGCCTGTCGCGGAGCCCGGCGCGGGAGGCGGTCAACGTCTGCATCCTGTCGCTCAAGATGGGGCTCGAGCTGGGCTACGCTCCGGAGGAGCTGTACAAGCTGGGCCTGGCCGCATTGCTCGCGGACATCGGGACGGCCTGGACGCCGCGGGAAGTGGTGGGGATGCGGGAGCCCTTGGCCGCGGCCGAACGGGCCCTCGTCGAGACCCACCGCCGCGACGGCGCGAAGCGGCTGAGGCAGCTCGGGCCCCAGTACGCCTGGCTGGCCGAGGTCGTCGAGAAGCTCTACCAGAAGGCGGAACGCCCGCGCCACTCCGAAGACCGGATGGACGAGTACGCCGCGATCATCCGCCTGGCGGGGCTCTACGCGAGCCTGGTCCATCGTCGGCCCTTCCGCGGGCCCCTGGAGGGCCTCGGGGAGATCCTCCAGCGCGAGCGGGCAACTCTCCCCGACCGGATCCTCAAGGCGTTGATCCGGTCGCTGTCCATGTTCCCGGTGGGGAGCCTGGTCCGCCTGAACACAGGGGAGATCGCGCGCGTCGTGAGGACGAACAAGGATGTCCCGCTCCGTCCGGTCGTGGCCCTCGTGGTCCGCCGAGGGAGCTGGCTCGAGGAGCCCGTGGTGGTCGACCTCCGCCAGAGCCCCCTCCACCAGATCGAGGACTCCGTCGCTGAGGAGGCCCTCCCGTGAACGCGTGTCGGAACGTGTGCCTGCTCGCGGTGCTGCTCCTGCTGGGCTCGGCCTGTGCGGCTCAGCTCCCTCCGCCTCCCCGGGCCACGGACGCCCTGACCGTCCCGCTGCCGGCCGCGGCCGAGGCCCAGGCAGCGTCGCCGCTCCCCCAGCCCGTGACGGAGAATCAGACCTTCGTGACCCTCAACGGGGTCCCTCAATACAAGATCGGGCCCGGTGACCTCGTGGAGATCCTGCTGACGCGGGGGCTGGCCCAGGAACGGCAGACGGCCGCGGTGAAGGCGAACGGGATGGTGAGCGTCGCCTTCCTCGAGGCGAAGGTGGGCGGGCGGACAACGGACCAGGCTGCCGAGGAGATCCGCCGGATCCTGAGCCCATTTTACAGGCAGCTGAGCGTTGAGGTGCTCGTCAGGGAATACAACAGCAAGCGCGGCGCTGTGCTCGGGGCTGTGGGCGGGAAGGCCGGATCGTTCCCCCTGAAGGGGCGAACCACCCTCCTGGATCTCCTGGCCGAAGCCGGCGGCCCCGCGCCCAACGCGAACCTGGAGCGGGTACGCGTGCTCCGCCAGGACGGCGGCTCGCTCGCCGTCAACCTCTTCCACCTCCTCTCCGACGGCCACGCCATCCGCGACTTCGTCCTCGACGCGGGAGACGTGGTGTTCATCCCACCCCGCGGTCCGGCGGACGAGAAGAAGGTCTTTGTCCTTGGCGAGGTCAAGACCCCCGGGGCCTTTCCGCTGATGCCGGACATGCGCCTCTCGCAGGCCCTGGCTCAGGCGGGCGGGCCGACGGCGGTCGCGGTCCTGAGGAGCGCCCGCATCGTACGCGGGAGCCTGAACAACCCTCGTGTCGTGGAGGTCGATTTCCGCCAGGTGATCGAACAGGGAGACCAGAGCCAGGACATCCCGCTTCAGGCGAACGATCTCGTCCTGCTGCCGCGGAGCCCCATCGGGAACTGGAACGCGTTCCTCGCCAAGCTCCGGCCCACGCTCGAGTTCCTCGCCCTTCCCCTGTCGATTCCCTTGCAGATCCAGCTGCTGGGGACCGTGGCCCGCTGAGGGGCGCATGGCCCAGTACGACATCAACCTCAGAGATTATTTCAGGATCCTCCGCCGCCGGCGGGGGATCGTCATCCTCGTCCCGCTCCTCTTCGGCGTCTTCTCCTTCACGCTGGCGTTCCTCCAGGCCCCCACGCCCCTCTATCGAGCGACGGCGGTCGTGCGGGTGGAGCGGGCTCTCAGCGTCACCGGGCTCCTCCAGGAGCTCGTCGCGTACAACCCGGATGGGAACCTGGGCACCCAGGCCGCCCTGATCAAGGGCTTCCCGGTCATGAGCGCGGCCGCCAAGAAACTGGGGCTCATCCCTGGGGACGCCACTGCGGAACGGATCCAGGCGACGCCCGCCTATCTCCAGGTGCTCCAGGACCTCCAGGACCAGGTGGAGGTGAAACGGGTCGAGGCCACCAACCTCATCGAGATCAGCGCGACCGCCCCCGATCCCGACGACGCGGTGCGGATCGCCAACAGCCTGGCCGAGGCGTTCCGCGAGGACAACTACGCGACGCGCAACCGGCAGGTCCGGGAGGCGCGGGAGTTCATCGAGAAGCAGCTCGAGGGGGTCGGCGCAAAGCTCCGGCAGTCCGAGGACGGGCTGAAAGCGTATCAGGAGGCCAACGCGATCCTCCTGCTGCCGGAAGAGACCAAAGGGATCCTGAACCGCCTCGCTGGCCTCGAGGTGGACTACGCGAGGGTCAGGCGGGCCGTGGGCGAAACGGAGGCGCAGGTCAGGCTGCTCGGAGACGGGAAGTCGCCGGCGCGCCCGACGGAGCTCTCGCCCGACGCCGCCGACCCGGCCCAGGCCAAGCTCTACGCGTCCCTGTCCGACCTCACGCTCGAGCGGGAAAACCTGCTGCTCTCCTTCCTCCCCGCCCATCCCCAGGTGAAACAGCTCGACGCCCGGATCGCCAATGTCCGTGAGAAGCTGCGGGAAGCCTTGACCGGCAGGGTCCAGGCGTTGCAGGCCCGGGCGGACGAGCTGGGGCGGAGCATCGGCCGCCTGAAGCAGCAGCAGGCCACCATTCCCGAGGCGGCCCTCGAGATCGCCCGGATGGAGCGGGAGGTGAAGGTCAGCGAGCGCATCTTTTCGCTCCTGAAGGAGAAGCATCAGGAGACCCTGATCAAAGAGAAGGAGCAGGTCGGGGAGGTGAGCCTCGTCAGGCCGGCGGTGGGGCCGCTTCGCCCGATCAACGCACCGCAGGCGGTGCCGAAAGCCGCCGTCGGGCTCGTCATTGGCATCGTCGTCGGGTTCGTTCTCGCCTTCGTCGTCGAGACGCTCGACACTTCGATCGGCGCCATCGACGAGGTGGAGTCGCTCCTGGAGACGTCCGTGCTCGGCGTGATCCCCCATCTCGACGTCCGGGCGGCGCTGTCCGAGGAAAAGGGTGAGGCGGTGGTCCTCGACAAGGCGACCGAGGAACGCTACGGGTTCTTGATCAGCCTCTTCCTTCCGGCATCCCGGATCGCCGAGGCCTTCCGGGGCCTTCGGACCAACCTCCTCTTTTCGGGGCTCGAGGGCGGCTCCAAAACCATCATGGTGACGAGCTCGACCCAGATGGAGGGCAAGACCACGGTCGCTATCAACCTGGCGATCGCCCTGAGCCAACTCGGCAAACGGACCCTCCTCGTGGAGGCCGATCTTCGGAACCCGTTCCTCCACCACGCCTTCGGGATCCCGAAGGACCCCGGGCTGACGGAGGTGCTGGTCGGCAACGCCCGGCTCGAGGAGGCGATCCGGGGCTTCCCCGACTTCGTCCTCGGGGTTGCGGGCGTGGAGGGCCTCGTCGACCGGCGGGGCATCGACAACCTCTTCCTGCTCCCGAGCGGCCGCCAGCCCCCGAACCCCACGGAGTTCTTGAGCACCGAAGGAGTGACAAACCTCCTGGACGAGGTCCGCCAGCGGTACGACTACGTCGTGCTCGACTGTGCGCCGGTCCTGCCGGTCGCTGATCCCGCGATCCTCGGCTCGCGCGTCGACGGGACGCTCGTTGTCGTTCGCGTCGGAAGCGCCGCCCGAGCCGCCCTCAGACGGGCGAAGACCCTGCTGCAGGCGGCGCGGGCTCGCATCGTCGGCGTGTGCCTGACCGGGGTGAGGGCGGAGGTCAGCCCGGACTATGCCGAGATGGCCTACTACCGCTACCGGTACGGCGATAGGAGCCGGCGACCCGCCCCTGCCACGGGCTGGGCGAGTCTTTTGGCCTCGCACCGCAAGAGTGTCGTGGGAGCGGTGGTGCTGGCGCCGCTGTTTCTCCTGGCCCTTACGGCGGGGGTTTGGGCCTGGTGGGCCGGCGAGTTCGACCTCTTTCCCGACTCGAGGGAGCTGGCGGACTCGGCCAGCCCGGGTACCGCCCCTCCGGTGCCCGTCGCGCGCGCACGCGTGGAGGTCCCGGCTCAGGCCGAGCCATCCCCGGACCTCCGCAGATCCGATGACCCCGAGAGGCCCAAGGGGCCAGAGCGACCCACCTACGCAGTCCAGGTTGGCGTCTTCCGGACAAGGGCAAACGCCGACCGGCACGTCGCCCGATACCGGGCTGAGGGCCTGCGGGCGGCCGTCAGCGAGGTGCGGACCTTGGGCGATGACCGCTGGTGGCGGGTCCTGGTCGGCGCGTTTCACACTCGTGGAGAAGCCGAGGTGTTCGGGTGGGATCTGATCCTGGACGGGGAGGTCGAGGGATTCCGGGTCGTTAGCCGAGCCTCGGGGCGCTGACATGCGGATGCAGGCGGAGACCGCAACGGCGGGGTCGCTGCTCGCCGCCGTCTCCCTCGCCGTCCTGATGAGCGCTGTCCTGGCCAAGCTGTCCGTGCCCGCCGCTTTGGGGGTCGGGCTCAGCCTCGCGGTCCTGATCATCGCCGCCGCCAGCAACGAGCTGGCCCTCTATCTCCTGATCTTCTCCATGCTGCTCGGCCCGGAGGTGATCCTGGGCGAGCTCGGCGCGGAGGCGGGGCTGGGACGGGGCCTCACCTTTCGCCTGGACGACCTCCTCCTCGCCGTCGTCGGCCTGGCCTGGCTCGGGAAGACGGCGCTGTACAAGGAGCTCGGCCTCCTCTTCAGGACGCCGCTCAACCGGCAGATCGCCGCGTACACGTTCGCCGCCTTCTTCGCGACAGGCCTGGGGATGATCCTGGGGCAGGTGAAGATCCTGGCGGGCGCCCTCTTCGTCCTGAAGTACGTCCAGTACGTCGTGATCTATTTCATGGTGGTCAACAACCTCCGCGAGCGGAGACAGTACGAGCGCTTTCTCGTCGCCCTCCTGTCCACGGCCGCCGTGTCAGCCCTGATCGGCATCCTCCAGATCCCGTCGGGCGGCCGGGTCTCCGCGCCCTTCGAGGGATCGAGGGGCGAGCCGAACACGTTCGGCGGATATCTAGTCCTGATGCTCGCTGTCGTCGCGGGGCTCTACCTCACGAGCGACTCTCTCCGGAGGAAGGTCCTGCTCGCCGGCTCGGCTGCCCTGATCCTCCTCCCGCTGCTCTTCACCCTCTCGCGGGCCTCCTATCTCGCCCTGATCGCATTGGCCGGCGCGCTGTTTGCCTGGAGCGAGCGAAAGCGCTTCCTGGCCGCGCTCTTCGCGCTCGCGCTGGCGCTGTTGCCGGTCGTGACCCCGAAGGCGGTGGTCGACCGCGTCCTCTACACCATCACCCAGCCGTTCCACTCGGAGCAGGTCCAGCTCGGCGAGGTCCGCCTCGACACCTCCACGTCGGCCCGGCTGAGGGACTGGCGCCAGGCGTTCTTCGAGGACTGGACCGCCCATCCCCTGTTCGGCTACGGCGTCACCGGCTACCGCTTCATCGACGCCCAGTATCCCCGGGTCCTCGTGGAGACCGGCCTCGTCGGGCTGTCAGCCTTCCTCTGGCTTCAGTTCAGCCTGCTCCGCCAGACCCGCTCCATCCTCAAGACGACCCGGGACCCGCTGTTCAAGGGCGTGGCCCTGGGCTTCCTGGCCGGTCTCGTCGCCCTGGTTGCTCACTCCATCGGCGCGAACACGTTCATCATCGTGCGGATCATGGAGCCGTTCTGGTTTCTGGCCGGGATGGTCGTGATGATCCCGGAGGTGGAGCGTCTGCCTCCCGCGCCGGCGTCGAGGCCAGAGGTCCGGAGACAGGTCCGATGAGGCTCACGATCTTCTGGCTCTCCTATCAGTACGATCGGCGCGTCCGGTGCGACATGGGCGGCTTTCGGGCGACCTGGGAAAAGGCAGAAGCTCTGGGGCGGCGGGGGCACCGGGTCATCGTCTTCTGCCCGAGGCTTACGCGGACACCGGAGGAGACCAGCGCTGAGGTGGTGCGGCTTCCGTTCCTCGATCTGCCCGGGCTTCGGCCGCTCCTCGTCCAGCTTCTCTTCCTCGTGAGCGCACTCTGGACCGCGCGCGCGGCCCGCCCGGATCTCATTTACGTCACCGGCGGTCTCTCGCCCGCTCCGTTGCTCCTCGCCCGGCTCCTCCGGCGCCCGCTCATCTTCGAGCTGAACGGCGATTCCGCGCATCACGCGGAGCTCGGCGGCCACCGGGTCAGGGCGGCATGGGCCAGGGCGTTCTACCGGTCAATCCTCCCCAGAGCGGACTTCGTCGCGGCCGTCTCCGAGGAGCTCGGCCGTGTCCTGAGGAACCGGTACGGGCTCCCGGCGGAAAAGATCAGGGTCCTGCCGAACGGCGCGAACCTGGAGCAGATGCGACCCGTCCCTCCCGCGCTGGCCCGCGAGCGGATCGGTCTCGAGCCTGACCGTCCGACGGTGGGGTTCGCGGGAACGTTTTTCGGCTACCAGGGTCTCCAGACCCTGATCGAAGCCGCGCCCTCCATCCTGGAGCGCTGCCCCCGCGCGCTCTTCCTCCTCGTGGGCGATGGCGAGATGCGCCCGGCCTGGGAAGGCATGGTGCGGGCGAAGGGGCTGAGCGCGGCGTTTCGCTTCACCGGGCAGGTGCCTTACCGGCAGGTGCCCCTCTGCATCAATGCCATGGACGTGGCCCTGGCCCCGATGGTCGCGCGCCGCGGGCCCACCTCGCCGTTGAAGCTCTTCGACTACTGGGCCTGCGCGCGGCCGGTGGTGGCCAGCGACCTCCCTGACCTCGCCGAGCTGATTCGGGAGAGCCGGGCGGCCATGGCGGTTCCACCGGACGATCCCCATGCCCTGGCCGATGCGGTGTCGGAGCTTCTGGCGGACCAGGCCAAGCGGTACGCGCTCGGAACATGGGGCCGGCGCTTCGTGGAAGCCCGCTACTCGTGGGCCCATGTGGCCGAGCGAATGGAGGGGCTCTTCCTGGAGGCGATCCGGAACTGGGGGAGGCGATGACCGCCGATCCCCTCCCCAGCACACAGGAAGCTCTGGACGCCCTCTACCGGAGGCAGGAGGACCCCTGGGGCGCCCGGACGATACCGGAGAAGCGGGTCCGGTACGCCGAACTCGAGCGCCTCCTGCCGCGCGAGCCCGTCAGGACAGCGGTGGATCTGGCTTGCGGGGAGGGAGATTTCGCCGCCCGACTCTGCCGGGTCGCCGAAAAGGTCACCGGCCTTGATTTGTCAAGCCGGGTGATCGAGCGGGCGCGGCTGAAGCTCCCGACCGTCTCGTTCCAGGCCGGCGACGTGCGGGAGTTGCCCTCGGACTGGTTCACGCGCTTCGAGCTGATCTGCTGGCTCGATGCGATCTACTGGCTGGCGCCCGAGGATAGCCAGCGTGTGCTGAGGCGGATCGTGGACGGCGCGAACGGGCGGCAGCCCACCATCCTGGTCACTAGCAGGATTGTGCCCGCCGGGCGGTCGGGGTGGTACTGGCCAGGCCATGACTTCCAGACGCCGGGCGCGTTCCTCGATCATGTCCGACGGGTCTTTCCCGAGGCACGCGCGGTTCCCGTCCAGCTCCACCTGAACCTGAGGCCACTGGCAGCGCTGACCCCTCTCCAGCGGATGGTTGCAGTCGGGTTCAAAGTCCTGACCAAGCTCGGCGGCTACCGCCTGGCCCTCCGCCTCACCCAGGGGGCGAGCGCGGTCCCGTTTCTGGCTCCCCTCGTCGATCCCTTCGTGGTCCACGCGGCGGCGGTGGTCGAGCGCGGGCGTTGGCCATATCCGGAACGGGTCGAGGACGTCACGGACCGCTTCCTGAACCGGCCGGCGGCTGATCGGATCGTCCGCTGGCTCGGGCCGACCACGGTGACCCCCAACCAGTTGACCGCCGTGTCCTGCCTGCTCGGCCTGGCCGCGGCGACCCTGTTGAGCCTCGCGGGGTGGCCCGCGCTCATCATGGGGGCCCTGCTTCTCCAGCTGGCCATCGTCGTGGACTGTGCCGACGGCCAGCTTGCCCGCACAAAAGGCCTCGCGAGTCTCCGGGGAGAAGTCTTGGATCACACGTCTGACGACCTGACCTTCCTCCTGGTTTCCGTTGCGCTTGGTCTCGCGGTCTGGCGGAGCGACCTCGGTTTGCCGGCCAGGCTGGTACTCCTCGCCGTCAGCTTCGCGGCGGCCCTTCTCCTGACGGCCTCCCAGTACTTCTACAGCGAGGACTACCGGAGCGTGGCGGAACGGGGAGCCGGTGGCGGGATCCGCGAGGGTCGGGAGCGGATCGTCGCGTCAGCGGGCGAGCACGGGCGAGGCTGGCGCGGTCGCCTGATCGGGCTCTTGTTCCGCTACTACGCGGTTCGCCTCGGGCTCATGCACCAAGCGCTCACCTGGCTGAACCCCTGGCGGGCACGGCTCGTGGAGCTGGGCCCCGTGGACCTGAGCGGGCGGCGGAGGTACTGGGAGCTCCAGGCCCTTCCGCTCTGCCTCTGGCGTGTGGCCGGCATGTCCAGCATCGCCCTGGTCCTGGTGTTCGCCTGCCTCGTCGGAATACCGGTCGGGTTTGCCTGGCTTCTGGCTGTCGCGGGGCTCCCGTACTTTTTGGTGCTCCTGCTGCTCCAGCGCCGCGCCGACCGGCGGACCTGCCGGGCATGGGCAAATGAGTACGGCGCAGCCCATCCCTCGCACCGCCAGGAAACGCGCGCCTCGGCACCGCCAGTTCCGGCACGGGACCCCCATACCTCGTTGGACGCACCATGCCGCTGACGGTCATTCATTTGCCCGCGCCGCGGGAGCGAGTGGCGATGAAGGCGAGAAGCCGATGGGAGACGATTCTGGCCAGTTACTCGGACGAGAAGCGCCGCTGGGACCGAACTTACCCGTCGATTGCCTACATCTATCGGCCCGCCTCGCTCTTCGTGTGCTGGCTCCTCCCCGCCCGGGTCACAGCGAACGAGCTGACACTGCTGTCCTATCTGGTTTCGCTGGCAAGCCTCCTCCTGCTGGTTCACGGGTCGTTCGCGGGCTTGCTGACCGGGTCCATCCTCCTCGTCCTCTTCAGCCTCCTTGACTGCGTGGACGGCGCCCTGGCCCGGCTCCGGGGGACGTCGAACGCGTTGGGTCGCTTCCTCGACGGCCTGGCGGCCCCCGCCTTCGTCCTTCCCTACTTTGCCCTCGGCATCGGCCTCGCGCGGGCGGCCGGGTCGGGCCAAGGGGAATTCATTCTGGCAGTCGGGGCCGCGACCACGATCCTGAAGTTGCTGGTCCCTCAGATTCGCCAGAGCTTCCACCTCTGTTTCGGGGAGGTGTGGGAGGAGGACAAGCGCGCACGGCACGCGACAGGGCACGCGGGCCGCTGGTACTACCGCCTCTACTACAACCTCACGGATCTCCAGGGGCACGACGTCGTCCTGCTCCTGGCCGTCCTCGCCGGCCAGGCGGAGGCGTTTCTGCTGGTGAGCTTCGCCGTGAGCGCTCTCGACCTGGGCGCAGTGCTGGCCCTCTACCTCAGGCGGGCCTGGCGGCTTGGCGCGCGGTCTGGAAAGGCTTCGGGACACTGGCATGGCGCCGATTGATCGTCTGATTCGAATGGCGGACAAGCTGCCGGCGTCCTGGCGGGAGAGGCTGTGGCACTCGCCCCTCAGGCCAGCCGTGCGTCGCCTCCTCGACCTCGTCGCGCCCGTGCAGCTCACCGTCGTCCCGCTCGCCCGCCCTCTCGAAGGGCACCGGATGCGCGTGAACTGGCGGATGCAGGCGAGCTACGCCTTCGGCACCTACGAGCGCGAGGTGGTCCAGGCGGTACAGGCCGTTATCCGTCCCGGGTGGCTGGCGGTGGATGTCGGGGCCAACGTGGGCTACTTCACGCTGCTCCTGGCAAAGCTCGTGGGCGCCCAGGGTCGGGTCATCGCCTTCGAGCCGCTCCCCGAGAATTTCGTGATCCTGCGGGAGAACGTGCGTCTCAACCAGTACGCCAATGTGACCCTGGAGCAGATGGCGGTCACGGACCGGACGGGCACGCTTCGTCTCTACCGGCGCCGCGAGCATCTGCTCACGGGGAGCGCCTCCATCGTTCACGGCCCCGGAGACGGCATCGAGGTACCGGCCACCGCGCTCGACGCCTACCTGGAGGCGACCGGGACCCGTGTCGGGTTCGTCAAGATCGACGTGGAGGGTGCGGAGGCGGCGGTGCTGGCCGGCATGCGACGGGTTCTCGCCGAGGACCGCCCGCTCGTCGTCGTTGAGCTCGATGGCGATCCCTCGGAAAACCAGCTCACGCTCTCCACGCTCAGGCGGAGCGGGTACCGGCCACGGTATCTGGACGAGCCTCCGAACGTCTCCATCGCCCACGTGCTTGCCGAACCGGGGAACAGGCGCGAGCGGAACTACACCCTATGCGGATCGCCCTCCTGACGAAACAGACGCTGGCCCATGGCCTGGGTGGGCTCCAGGTCCACGCCGAGGAGCTTGCGCGTGGCCTTTGCGAGCGCGCCCACGAGGTCGTGGTCGTGACCACCTCGCTGCCCGGGCAGCCCGCGGTCGTCTGCCGGGATGGCGTCGAGATCCACTTCCTCCCCGGGACGCGGAGCGGTGTCTACAGCCGCTCCTGGTGGCGGGAAAGCGCGGTTGCCCTCGAACGGCTCGAAGCCGAGCAGCCCTTTGATCTGGTCGTCAGCGAAGACCTTGCCGGCGCGTCGGACGGATATCTCCGACACGTGCCCCACTTGCCGATCCTCCATGGCTTCACCCTGGACCACCTGGTGAGCGAGTTCAGGCAGATCCAGGGAGCGACGGGCGCCCTCAAGTATCCCGCGATAAAAATTCCGGAGCTGACCTACTATGCGCTGGCCCGCGAGCGTCCCCTTGTCGTGCGAGCCCGAAGGCTCGGCGTTGTCAACCGGCGAGTCATGGGGCTCATCCGGCGCTGGTACCGGGTCCCCGAAGAAGCCCTCCGGCTGCTCCCCCCGTGGGTGGACGTCGATCGGTTCAGGCCCGATCCCTCACTGCGGCGCGAGGTGCGCAGCGCCCACGAGATGCCGTCGGACGCCTTCGTCTTCCTGATGGCGTCGGTATTGACGAAGCAGAAGGGGCTGCAGGTCGGCCTTGAAGCGTTCGCCCAATGCTGTTCAAAGGCTCGTCATCCGTTCCTCCTGATCGTCGGGGATGGGCCCTACCGTCCCGCGCTGGTGCAGCAGGCCCGTGCGTTGGGGGCGAACGAGCGGGTCCGCTTCGTCGGTGCGGTCGCTCCGACCCGAATGCCGACGTACTACCAGGCGGCTGATGCGTTCCTCTTTCCCAGCCTGAGGATCGAGGGCCTCCCGTATGTGGTGCTGGAGGCGATGGCCTCGGCCCTCCCCGTGATCGCGAGCTGGATCGGCGGCGTCCCCGAGGCGATCGGGAACGCCGGCTTCCTCGTCCGTCCGGGCGACACGCAGGAGCTGGCCCAGAGCATGGTCCGGCTCCTCGACGCCCCGCGGCTGGCCACGGGAACGGGGCAAGCGGCGCGCGAACGGGCCATGCGCCTGTACGCCAGCGATGTTGTGCTCGCCCGGGTCGAAGAGGTCTGCCGCGAGCTTGTCGAGGCGGCTCGGCCCGCGGTCCCGCATCAGGCTGCCCCCATCGGAGGATAGACGAGCGTGAAGTACGTGGAGCCGATCGCCCCAAACGACTTCAAGCGGCCGCAGGTCATGATTGCGCGGGCCGTTCCAGCCGGCGTGCGCGTCCTCGACGTGGGGTGCGCTGGCGGCCGCATCGCTGCCCTGCTCAAGACCAACGGCTGCTACGTCGTCGGCGTCGAGCGCGATCCCGCCCTTGCCGCCCTGGCCAAAGAGGTGTGCGACGACGTCATCGTCGGCGACCTGGAGGATCCGGACATTGTCGCGATACTGCCTGACGGATTCGCCGCGATCGTCTGCTCGGACATTCTCGAGCATCTGCGCGAGCCGGAGCGCCTCCTCCGGGCCCTCCGCGGGAAGCTGGGCCGCTGTGGCCGCGTGTATGCCTCGATCCCGAATTTCCTGACGTGGCGGATGCGATTGCGCCTGGTTCGCGGCGAGTTTAGGTACGAACCGACTGGGCTCATGGACGAGACCCACCTGCGCTTCTTTTCGTACGAATCAGCGCTGGCGCTCTGCCATGCCGGTGGGTACCGCGTGGTCACGGAACGCATCGCCTGGGACGTGCCCCTGGGAAACCGTGTGGCTGCGCGCCAGCGGGCCCGCCCCGGAAGGGTCGCCGCGCTGATGACGCTGGCGGCCGAGCGGGTGGCTCGCGCGTGGCCAGGGCTCTTCGCGGTGCACTTCGTTTTCAGCCTCGAGCCGGACGAGTGAGGCATATGGCCGACCCGGCGTTGGTGAGCGTGATTCTGACCTGTTACAACGGCGAGCGCTGGATCGCCGAGACGATCCGAAGTGTCCTCGCCCAATCCCACACCGAGCACGAGCTGATCGTGATCAACGACGGCTCCGCGGATCGCTCCGGCGAGATCGTGCGCTCGTTCAATGATCCGCGCCTCCGGTACGTCGAGCAGCCGAACCGGGGGATTCCCGGCGCGCGGAACCGCGGGTTGATGGAGGCGAAGGGGGAGGCCATCTGCATTCTCGACCAGGACGACCTCTGGCATCCGGACAAGCTCGCCCTTCAGGTATCCCGGCTAAGCCACGACCCGCAGGTCGGGGCGGTCTACACCAACGCCGAGCACATCGACGCAACTGGCAGGATCATCGGCCGACGCTTCGACGGGCCGCAGCCGGAGGGATGGCTGCTGGAGCGCTTCCTGCGCCACGGGGTCGCGGTTCCGATCATGACGACAATGATCCGCCACGAGTGCTTCAAAAAGGTCGGCGGATTCGACGAGCGGCTGTACGGCTGCGATGATTATGAGTTACTCGTCCGTCTTGCTGCCGAGTTTCGGTTCAGCTACCTCCCCCTCCCCCTCGCCAGCCTTCGGTACCACTCGCGGAACGCCTGGCAGGACGGGCGGATGGTCCTGGATCGGCTCATCGTGGCCGCGGAGCTGGCAGTGCGATTTCCCCAGCACGCGAGCCTGGTCAGGCGATATCGCGCGTCAGCCCATTACCACCACGGGCTCCACCTCCTCGCGAAGTGCGAGCCGAGGCGCGCGCGCGCTGAATTCGGCCACGCGATCAGGAACTGCCGGAGCTTCTGGCGCGCCTATGTCCTATGGCTCCAGACGCTGCGGCCGAATGGCGGGCGCCGGGAAGGCCGATCATGACCGCGGGACGTGCGCCGGAAAGCGTTCAGCTCCTGATCGGAGCCGGGGTCGTCTTCGCCGGGCAGCTGGTGGGGAGAGCCCTGAGCTTCTTCTACCATCTCCTCCTCGGCCGCGTCCTCGGCCCCGTCGGGTACGGAGCCTTCCTCCTTGGTCTAGCGCTCTTCACGTTTGCGTCGCTTCTGGCAGACCTGGGGCTCCGGTGGTGGGTCCTCCGCGAATCGGCGACGGCCGAGGGGCGGGGCGACCTGGGGCGCGTCAGGGGGACGTTTGTGGGCGGGAGCCTGGTCGGGCTGGGGGGAAGCCTCCTCGCGGGTGTAGGCCTTCTCGCGCTCACACCCTCAGCAGCCGCCTGGTTTAAAGCGTCCGACCTCGCGTGGCTGCTCCCCGTATTTGCGCTCGCGCTTCCGTTCACCACGCTGGCAACGCTCTCGGTGAGCACTCTTCAGGCGCTGAGGCGGCCCGCCGCACTCTCCGTGATCCAGTACCTGCTCGACCCACTGCTGCGCATCGCGGTTTTCGCGGGCCTGGGCCTGCTCGGCTGGCACCTCGTCGCGGCTGCCGCCTCGCACCTCCTGGCCGCAGTCACGACGGCGCTGGTGGGTATCATCTGGCTCTCGTTCGCCTTCCCTCTCTTCTCCCGTGCCTCCCTCGAGTTCCGTTTCGGCGCGCTCATGGCCTTTTCGCTCCCGTTGTTCGTCAGCAACCTGGTGGGGTTCGCCCTCCAGTGGGCGGACACGCTCCTCCTCGGCTACTACCTGAGCACAGCGGAGGTAGGCCTCTACGGCGCGGTAGGCCGGCTGGCGGGCCTGGGCGCGATGTTCCTGACGGCGGTCGGCGCCGTGTTCGCGCCGAAGATCTATGCGCTAGACGGCCAGGGCGATCTCGCCGAGGTGGGGCGGCTCTACCAGCGCTCTACGCGCTGGGTGCTCATCCTCTCTGTGCCGCTCTTCCTTTACACCGTCACGAACGCCGAGTCGCTCCTGGCGCTCTTCGGCCAGGGCTTCGTGGAGGCGGCCCCCGCGCTTCTCATCCTCTCGGTGGCGACGCTGGTCATGACGGGCACCGGGTCGGCCGGGGACCTGGTCCTCATGGCTGGGAGATCTGACGCAGTGCTGTACTCGTCACTGGCGGTCGGGGCGCTAGGCCTGGCGCTGAATGCCTCCCTGATCCCCCTGTTCGGGCTCTTCGGCGCGGCCGTCGCCACCGGCCTGACCATTGCGTCGAGCAACCTCGCCAACGTCTGGATGGCGTGGCGGTTCACCGGGCTCCAGCCCTATACCCGAGCCATCGTCAAGCCCATCCTAGTCGCCCTGGTGGTCGCGGCGTTGCAGCTAGTTCTCGCGCCTCTCGTCGGCGAGAAACCTGTGCCGCGGCTCGTCGCGGCGGGAGGGATCTGGCTCCTCTATCCGTTCCTCCTCAGGCGCATGGGGCTTGAGGCCGAGGATCTCGAGGCGTGGAGTCTCATCAGCAGGTCGAAGCTATGTGCGGGATCGCCGGCAAGCTGAATCTCGGCGGCGAGCCGGTCGAGCCGGAGGCGCTCGAGCGCATGGCGCGCCTCCTGGCCCACCGCGGCCCCGATGATCAGTCCGTCCTCCTCGACGGCGGGCTCGGTCTCGCCGCCCGCCGGCTCGCCATTCTCGACCTCTCGCCGGCGGGGCAGCAGCCCCTCGCGAACGAGGACGGCAGCATCTGGGTCGTCTTTAACGGGGAGATCTACAACTTCCCCGAGCTCAGAGCCGAGCTGGAAACGAAGGGGCACCGGTTCCGGTCTCGGACCGACACCGAGATCCTCGTCCACCTCTACGAGGAGGAGGGCCCCGGAGCGGTCGAGCGGCTTCGCGGGATGTTCGCCTTCGCGCTCTGGGACAGACGACGGCGCCGGCTGCTCCTCGCCCGCGACCGGCTCGGGAAAAAGCCCCTCTTCTACGCCTTCGACGGCCGAACCTTCCGGTTTGCCTCCGAGATGAAGGCGATCCTCGCCGATGGGATGGCGCAGGAGGTAGATCCGCTCGCCCTCCACTACTACCTCTCCTACCGCTACATCCCGCATCCCCTGACGATCTTCCGATCCATCCGAAAGCTCCCCCCGGCCCACCTCTTGCTGCTGAGCGGAGACATGCTGAGGATCAAGCCGTACTGGCAGGTCGGAGCCTCGGCGGGCCAGGATGGCGACGAGCAGGCGCTCTGCCAGGAGCTGGTCCAGCGCCTGCAGGAGGCGGTCCGGCTGAGGATGGCGAGCGATGTGCCCGTCGGAGCCTTCCTGAGCGGTGGGATCGACTCGAGCGCCGTGGTGGCCCTGATGGCGGAGGTCTCCCCCGCGCCTGTCAGGACGTTCGCGGTGGGCTTCGAGGGCGACGGCGACGACCTGGAACGGGCGCGGCGCGTGGCGCGGGCCTTCGGGACAGCCCATCACGAGCTGGTCGTCAAGCCCGACGCCGTCGGTCTTCTGCCGCGGCTGGTCTGCCACCTGGACGAGCCGTTCGGAGACCCGTCGATCATCCCCACGTGGTATCTGGCCCGCTTCGCGCGGGAGCACGTGACCGTGGCTCTGAACGGCGATGGCGGAGACGAGACGTTCGCCGGTTACGGAAAGTACTGGCAGAACCGGGCGGCGGGCTGGCTCGGGGTTCTGCCGCGGCCGTTTCACGACGGCCTTCTGGATCGGAGCATCTCGTTCCTCCGACGCCTGGCCCCGGAGACCCGGCGGCTCACGAGCCTCCAGGCGATCTGTCGGTCAGCGTCGTTGTCGCACCCCGAGCGCTACGCCGTCCTCTCGGGCACCCTCGAGGAGACCGCGCGGGCGAAGCTCTACACGGCCGACTTCAGGGCCGCCATCGGGAATCCGCCCGACCTGCTGGCCGAGCGCTACCGAGCCATCCCGATCGAGGACAGGGTGAACCGGATGCTCGCTGCCGACGCGAGCGGCTTCCTCCCTGACGACCTCCTCTACAAGATGGACATGGCCACCATGGCCCACGGCCTGGAGGCGCGCTCGCCGTTTCTCGATCATCGCTTCGTCGAATTCGCCTTCGGGATCCCCGGCTCCTTCAAGCTCCGCGGGCTCAGGCGCAAGTTCATCTTGAAAAAAGCCCTCAGCGGGATCCTGCCGGCGGATCTCCTGAGCCTTCCGAAGCGGGGGTTCGACCCTCCGGTGGCGCGCTGGCTCCGTGAAGACCTGAGGGAGATGGCCGCCGACCTTCTCCTGGATGGGACGGCGCGGGGCCGCGGCTATCTCCGGGCGCCGTTCGTGGAGGCGCTTCTGGACGCTCACCGGCAGCGGCGCGCCGACTGGTCGCCGCTTCTCTGGAAGCTCTTGGTCCTGGAACTGTGGCACCGGACGCGGAGATGAAGGCGAAGATCCTCTACGTCATCGACAACCTGGAGTTTGGGGGCGGCGAGCGAGGCTTTGCCCAGCTCGCGGAGGCATTGCGCGACCGCTACGAGATCCGCTTCGCCTGCGCCCCCGGCGGTCTGCTGGGGAGGCGGCTCCAATCCATGGCGGTTCCGATCCGGCCCCTGGACTTCCGCCGGCAGCTGAGCCTCATGCGGATCCTCCGTCTCTCCGCCATCATGCGGCACGAGCAGGTTGACCTGGTCCACAGCATGGGCGCCCGCGCCGACTTCGCTGCCCGTATCGCTGCCAGGCTGGCCGGCAGACCTCTGGTCGTCTCCACGGTGGCCATGTTCGTCGACGGCTACGAGGTGTCCGCGCTGAAGCGCGCGCTCTATCGAAGGGTGATCCGGCTGACAGAGCGGCTCACCGATGGCTTCATCGCCGTTTCCGACGCGGTGCGAAAGACCCTGGTCGAGGGCCACCGGATCCCCGAGGCGAAGGTGAGGAGGATCTACAGCGGTGTCGAGCTTGAGGCCTTCAGCCCGGAGGGCCAGAACGGATTCGGGTTGAGGCGAGAGCTGGCACTGGAGCCCGGAGCGCCGGTGGTGGGGACCATCGGCAGGCTGGTCTACCAGAAGGCCCAGCACGTCTTTCTCCAGGCCGCGTCGCTGGCGCAGAGGTCGATTCCCAACGTCCAGGTCCTGATCGTGGGGGACGGGCCGTTCCGGCGGAGCCTGGAAGGGTTGAGCCGCGAGCTGGGCCTTCACGCGTGTCGCTTCGCCGGGTTTCGGGAGGACGTCCCCCACCTCCTGTCCCTGATGGATGTCTTCGCGCTCCCCTCGATCCTCGAGGGACTCCCGCGGGTCCTGCTCGAGGCTCTGGCCATGGCCCGGCCCGTTGTGGCGACCAGGATCGACGGCGTCGCCGAGGTCGTCCAGCACGGGGGCGCCGGGCTCCTCGTGCGCCCTCGGGATCCCGTCGCCCTGGCCGACGCGATCGTCTCGCTCGTGAAGGATCCCGAGCTGGCACGTCGGCTAGGAGGGGCGGGCCGGAAACTGATTGAGGATCGGTTCACCGTCGAGCGGATGGTCGACGAGGTCGAAGCATTCTACACCACGCTTTTGGAGAAGGAAGCCCGGTGAATGTCCTGGTGGTCTCGGACGTTGACCTGATGACAGGGAGAAGCGGCGCGGAGCGACTGCTCGCTGGCCATTGCCAGGGCCTGGCCAAACGGGGTCACAGCGTGTACCTCATCGCCGGAACCCGTGACGGCCGGGGAAACGCCGTCGAAGAGATCGGAGGGGTGCGGGTCTACCGCTACCGGCGATCACTTCGCTCCTGCTTGGGGTCCTTCCGCCTCTTTCGGATCCTCGCCCGCCACGTCCGCTTCGATGTCCTCATCTTCCACCAGCCCCTTTCCGGCCTCGGCGTACTCCTGGCGCCGGGAAGCCGCCACCTCCCGAAGGCGTGTGTGTTCCTCTCGCCGTGGGGCGAGGAGTACGCGGCTCGGGTTCCCGATGGGAAATCCCGCAGCTCATACTTGAATCTTCATGCGGGCGGGAGGCTCCTCCGGCGGAGCGTCGAGCGGTTCGTGTTAAAGGCCTGCCGCCGGATTTTCGTGCTGAGCCGCTTCATGGCGGGTCGGCTCGAGGCGGAGCATCGCGGGCTCAACGGCCGGGCGGCCATCGTGCCAGGCGGCGTTGACCTCGATCAGTTCAGGCCCGTCCACGACCGGCTCGCGGTGAAGGAAATGCTCGGGCTGCCTCTCCGGAGCCCCGTGCTCCTCACGATCCGGAACCTGGAACCGCGGATGGGGCTTGATCATCTCCTGCAGGCGATGCAGAGCGTCGTCAAGACCCTGGACGATGTCATCCTGATCGTTGGGGGCGAGGGTCCGATCGAAGGCGCTCTCAGGGACCTCGCCCACCGGTTGGGTCTGGAGCGGGCCGTCCGGTTCGAGGGGTACGTGCCCGAAGAGCGGCTCCCGTTGCTCTACCAGGCGGCGGACTTCTTCGTCCTCCCATCGAAGGAGCTGGAAGGATTCGGCCTGGTGGCGGTGGAGGCCCTCGCCTGTGGGACGCCGGTCCTGGGGACCCCGGTGGGGGCGATCCCCGAAGTCCTCGGAGGGCTCGAGCCCGATCTGGTGTTCGGGGGAACCCGCCCTGAGGCCATCGCCCAGGGAATTCGAGGCCACCTCCGACAGTTCCGGGCTGATCCCCAGCGCTATGAGGCCCTGCGGAAGCGCTGCCGGATCTACGCCTCAGCCTGCTTCGGCTGGGATCGGATCATCGACCGGCTGGAACAAGAGCTTCTCGACCTGATCGATCGCGTCGAGGAGAAGACCAGGTGCGGGGCGTGATCCCTATCACGACGCTCGGCTGCTACGCGCCCCGATACGGGCAGCCCGGCGATAGCCAGAGGGACTAGAGCAGGGTGCTGGAAAGCTCCACTCGAATGCTCCAATCGTCCACCTGGACACGGCCGAAGCGCTCCGAGCGCGGGCTTGGCCCGCGCAACCTCTGGGGGAGGTTCGGAAGGGGGGCGGAGCCCCCCTCCGAGGATCTCTCGATGCTGGAGACACTGGAAAGGGGCCTCGAGGACCGGGCGGGGAGGCTGGGAACCCCCGTGGTGCGGGTTCTCCACCTCATCACCCGCCTGGACCCGGGAGGCTCGACCACGAACACGCTCCTGACCGTGGCTGGCCTCTCGTCGCCCTTCCGGTCGAGCCTGATCTACGGCGCGACACGGGAGTTGCCGCCCGAGGCCCGGGAGCTTCGGGGAAAGGTGGAGATGACAGAAGTCGGCGAGCTGGTGCGCCATATCTCGCCCCTGAAGGACCTAGTGGCACTCGTGAAGATCTGCCGGCTCATCCGGCGGGGGAGGTTCGACATCGTCCACACCCATTCGTCGAAGGCCGGAATCCTGGGGAGGGTCGCGGCGCGGCTGGCCGGGGTTCCCCATCTCGTTCACACCCCGCACGGCCACGTCTTTACGGGTTACGCCGGAAGGATGCTGACCAGACTCTTCATCCTCCTGGAGCGCTGGGCCGCAACCTTCACCGATCGGATCATCGGGCTGACGGAGCAGGAGATCCGGGATCATCTGGCGCTGAAGATCGGGAAGCCCGGACAGTTCGTCAGCATCCCCAGCGGGGTCGACATCGAACGGTTCGGCACCGAATCGCTCCGCTCCCGGCGTTCAGGGATCCGCGCCTCCCTCGGGGTTCCCGATGACGCATTCCTGATCGGGTCTGTCGGACGACTCGAGCCTGTCAAGGGACATATCCACCTGCTTGAGGCGTTTGTACGACTCGCCCCGCGGTTCCCAGCGCTCTCCCTGGCCCTCGTGGGTGACGGAGAGCTGACTGCTGCCCTCCGCAGTCTCGCCCAACGCTGGGGCGTGGCGGATCGGGTGCTCTTCCTGGGTTGGCGGGATGACCCCTCCGTCCTCCTGCATGCCTTCGACCTCTTCGTCCTCCCGTCACTCAACGAGGGGATGGGCAGGGCATTGGTGGAGGCCATGGCGGCCGGCCTGCCCATTGTCGCGTCGCGGACCGGCGGGATCCCTGACATCCTGGGGGACGGCGAGGCAGGGCTACTTGTCGAAGCCGGCAGCGCAGCGGCCCTGGTCAGGGGCATCGAGGTCCTCCTTCTCGATCCGGCGCTCAGGCTGAGGCTCGCCAGCGCGGGCAGTAAGCGGGCGGCCGGCTATAGCGTCGGGGTCATGCTTGAGAGGATCGAGGACCTCTACCGCGGGCTGCTTGACCGCGCGGAGCCGACGCGATGAAGGCGCTCATCCTCGCCGGCCTTGGGGTCGTCTTCCTGGCAGGGGAAGCCGAGACCGCACTCCTTCAGGTGAAGGGCGTGGTCCATGTTCACACGACCGCCTCCACCGGCTCCCGCTCCCTGGATGAGGTCGTTGAAGCGGCGCGACGGGAAGGGATCGGGGCCGTGATCTTGTCCGAGAACTTCGTCCTCCGGTTCGAGTACGGCCTCTTTCCTTTCCGGGGCCTCGTCAAGAAGGTCGTGGAAAGGCCTTCCGTCCTGGGGCTTGGGAACGGGCAGTGGCTCCGCTCTGTCGAGGCGGCCCAGGCGAGGTTTCCCGACGTGATCCTGATCCCCGGCGTCGAAGTCATCCCCCACTACTACTGGACCGGCTCCCCGCTGCGCGGAGATCTCACCCTGTGGGATGTCCAGAAGAACCTCCTGGTGGTCGGCCTTTCCAGCGCCGAAAGCCACGAGCAGATCCCGGCCATTGGAAACGGGAGCGCTTCAGGGTTCGGGTGGGCGGGCGTGTTCAAGCTGTCCTTGGCCGTCGGGGTGATCGGCTGCGGGCTTCGCTTGCTGACAGCGCGGCGAGCCCGAGAGATCAGGCTGACCCGTTTCACCCTCAAAGTCCCGGCGCGGTACCGCCTGGCTGGATGGTCGGCCATCGGGCTCGGCGTGCTCCTCGTGCTCGAGGCCTTCGCCGGTTCGGAGCTCAACGCGTACCAGGGGAGCCTGGGGATCGGGCCGTACCAGCGTGTGATCGAATACGCCGAATCCCGGGGCGGGGCCGTCCTCTGGTCCTTTCCCGAGGCGCGGGACTTCGAGCGCATCGACATGGGCCGGCTGGGGCAGGTGGTGGTCCGGACCGACCCGTACCCGGAGGCGCTGCTCCAGAGCCACGGGTACACGGGATTCGGGGCTCTCTACGGTGACCACGTGACCTTCACAGAGCCAGGGCGGCACTGGGACCGGCTCCTCCTGGAGTACGCTCAGGGACGCCGGACTCGACCAGCCTGGGGAATCGGCGAGCTGGGCTACCACGGCCCCGCGAAGCAGCTCGGCGACGTCCTGACGATCTTCCTGGTTCGTGAACGCTCTCGGGAGGGTGTCCTCTCGGCCCTCAGGGCGGGGCGGCACTACGCCGTCACGCCGGTGCCCGAGTACTCGCTCGTGCTCGAGGACTTCTCCGTTGGCCAGGACGGCCGCGTGCGGACGCCGATGGGAGGGGAGCTGGAAGCCCACGGGCGAGGGCCCGTGCTGGTCAGCCTCCGGATCGCCGCCAGCGACGGGCGGGAGGTGCCCTTCACCCTGAGGCTGATCCGCTCCGGCCGAGTGCTCTCGGTCCTCGAGAGCAGGACCCCGTTCCAGACGGTCGTGCAGGCGACCCCGCCCGCGCCGGGGAGCCGCGAGTTCTTCAGGATCGACATCAAGAAACCCCACCGGCTCCTCTCCAATCCGATTTTCGTCCGGAGGCGCGCATGAAGGTGGCGGTGCACCAGCCCCAGTACCTGCCCTGGCTGGGCTACTTCGACAAGATGGATCGAGCCGACTGCTTCGTGCTCCTCGACCATGTCCAGTTCAAGAAGAACGAGTGGCAGAACCGGAACCGGATCAAGACAGCCGCCGGCTGGCAGTGGCTCACCGTGCCCGTCCTTCATCGCTTCCCCCAGGCGATTTCCGAGGTCGGGGTGAACAACCGCGCACGCTGGTCGCGGAAGCACCTCCAGGCGCTGGTCCTGAATTACGCAGCCGCCCCGTTCTTCGAAACCCACCGGGCGTTCTTCGAGGAGGTCTATTCCCGGCAGTGGGCGCAGCTCATCGATCTGGCCCTCGAGACCCTCGGGTATCTGGTCGACGCGCTCGGGATCCAGACGAAGCTGGTCCCGGCTTCTTCCCTGGCGCTTCGTGAAGCGGAGGGGAAGACCGAGCGGCTGATCGCGATCTGTCAGGCTCTCGGGGGGGACACCTATCTCTCCGGATGCGGGGGGCTGGACTACCTGGACCGCCAGCGCTTCGCCGACGCGGGGATCCGGCTCGCCTTCCAGGACTTTCGATGTCCGGCGTATCCCCAGCGATTCGGGCCCTTCGAGCCGAACCTTTCTGTCGTGGACCTGTTGTTCAACTGCGGTTCGCAGAGTCTTTCTGTTCTCAGGCAAGGGAGGGGAGTCGGTTGAACATCCTCGCGATCGGTGCCCATCCGGATGACATCGAGTTCGGCTGCGGTGGGGCTCTCATCAAGTACGCGCTGAAGGGTCATGATGTCCACCTCCTGGTCCTCACGGACGGCGCACAGGGAGGGGACGCGATGGAGCGACGGCGGGAGCAGGAGGCGGCCGCGAAGCTGCTCGGAGCTCAGGAGATCTTCTGGGGCGGCTACGCGGACACCGAGGTCGCCCTGGATCGCGACCTCATCCAGAAGGTGGAGGGGTTCCTTCACCGCGTCAAGCCGGACCTGATCTTCGCGCACTTCGGTGACGATACCCATCAGGACCACCGGCACCTCTCCACCTCGGTCGTCACGGCCTCCCGGTATGCGCGCAACGTCCTGCTCTACGAAGGCCCGACCACGGCCAACTTCACCCCCTCGGTCTTCGTCGATATCGACGCTGTGCTGGAGCAGAAGCTGGCGGCCCTGGGCGCCCATGCCTCCCAGGTCGCGAAGACGGGCGTCGAGGGCCTCATCATCCTGGATCTGGCCCGGGCGGCCGCCCACTTCCGCGGGATCCAGGGGAGGGTCCGCAACGCGGAGGGCTTCGTGCCCTTGCGCCTCTTCCTCAATGGTGACTGACGTGCCAACACGGGCTCCCATCTCTCACTCGCGGCCCACATTGGGCGAGGCCGAGGCTCACGCCCTCGCCCAGGTGGTCAGGTCCGGCTCCATCGCTCAGGGGGCCCGCGTCGCCGCGTTCGAGCGGGAGGTGGCGCGGCTGGTCGGGGTTCGCGGCGCGGTGGCCTGCAGCTCGGGGACGGCAGCCCTTCACCTCGCGCTGCTCGCGCTGAACATCGGCGACGGGGACGAGGTCCTCCTTCCAACCTACGCGTGCTCGGCCCTGCTCCACGCTGTCAGAGCTGTCCGGGCGGCCCCGCGCCTCGTCGACTCGGATCCCGAGAGCTTCAACATAGACCCGGCGGCGGCGCGCAAGGCGCGCTCGGCCAGGGCCAAGGCGCTGATCGTGGTCCACTCCTTCGGCCTGCCCGCCGACCTCGATGAGCTGAAGGCGTTGGGGCTCCCCGTCATCGAGGCGGCGGCGCATGCTCTGGGGGCGTTCTACCGGGGAGAGCCGGTGGGAAGTATCGGGGAAGCCTCGGTCTTCTCCTTCTATGCCACAAAGGTCATCACCACCGGGGAAGGCGGGATGCTCCTCTCGAACGACGAGCGGATCTTGGCGATGGCGCGGGATCTCAGAGCGTACGACCAAAAGGACGCTGACCGACCGCGCTTCAACTACAAGCTGACCGACCTTCAGGCCGCCCTGGGGCTCGCTCAGCTCGAGCGGCTGCCCGAGTTCCTCAAGCGGCGGGAGGCGATCGCGTCCTTCTATGCCGAGCAGCTTCACGCGCTGAACCTGAAGCCTCCCGCCGCGCCTCAGGATCGAGCGCGGATCTACTACCGCTACGTGGTCAAGGGGCCATGGGACGCGGACCACTACCTCGCCCGGCTTCAGACCTGCGGCGTGGAGGCGCGGCAACCGGTGTTTCGACCGCTTCACTGGTATCTCGGCCTGGGAGGATTTCCCGGCGCTGAAGAAGCCTGGGAGAAGGCTGTCTCCCTTCCCCTCTATCCCTCCCTCACGGACGCGGAGATCGAGCGCGTCGTGGCAGCCGCGCTCGAGAGCTTCCGGTGAGATCCGCCATTCGTGTCTCGACGATCTCCCTCCCGGCGGGGCAGCTCCTGTATCTCCTGGGCGTCGTCGTGTTGCTCCTGCTCTTCCTTTTCCCGGTGAAGAGCTTCTTCTTCCAGGAAGGGTTGAGGTGGCTCTACATCGTCCTGTTCTCGTTCCTCCTCTCCTTCCTCTTGGTCAGGCCGGTTCGAGCCTTCGCGCTGGCGATGGGGATCGTTGACCGGCCGGATTCGCGGAAGCTCCACGGCGAGCCGATTCCGCTGCTGGGCGGGGTCGCGATCTATCTCGCCTTCCTGATCAGCCTGCTGGCGAACTCGATCCTGACGCCGGCCCTCTGGGGGTTGCTGACCGGCGGGACACTGGTGATCTGTATCAGCCGCGTCGACGACGTCCGCCCGCTCCCTGCTGTCTTCAAGCTGGCCATCATGCTGCTCGCGACAGGGATCGTCATCGCCTCGGGGATCTCGCTGACGCTGTTTCCGACCCGTGCCCTCTGGGGGCAGGCGCTGAATATCTTCCTGACCATCCTCTGGATCGTGGGGCTCACCAACGCCATGAACTTCCTGGACGGGATGGACGGCCTGGCTCCCGGCCTGGCCGCCATCGCCGCCTTCTTCCTGGGGATCATCGCCTACCAGAGCCAGCAGGTGTTCCTCGGATGGGTCGCGGCGGCTCTGCTCGGGAGCACCCTCGGGTTCCTCCCCTACAATTTCCGTCCGGGCGATCGCGCCACGATCTTCCTGGGAGACGCCGGGGCCAATTTCCTGGGGTTCGTGCTGGCGTCGCTGGCCGTGATGGGAGAGTGGGCCGAGAACACGATCGTGGACCTGGCCGCGCCGATTCTCATCTTTGGCGTGTTCATCTACGACATGATCTACATCACCGTGGATCGCGTGGTCTCGGGGAAGGTGAAGGGCGTCCGGGGATGGATCGAGTACGTGGGGCGGGACCACCTCCACCACCGCATGGAGCACCTCTTGGGGCGGCGAGAGCACGCGGTGCTGTTGATCTACGCGCTGAGCATCTGCCTCAGCGTGGGGGCGACGGTCCTCCTGATGGCGTCCGCGCTCTCCGCCTTCCTGCTGCTCTGCCAGGCCCTCAGCATCTTCCTGATCCTCACGATCCTGGAGCGAAAGGGGAGGCTATTGTGATGAGTGCCGCGCTGGCGAGAGAACTGTCGCTCGCATCTCGAGTCCGGATCCGAGACGACGTCGTCTTTCACGATCTGGGGGGCGAGATCGTCATCCTCAATCTCGAGACCGGCGTCTACTTCGGCCTGGATCCGGCCGGTACGCGGATCTGGCAACTCGTCCGGGAGCACGCCTCGCTGCGCGCGGTGCGTGACGCGCTCCTGGAGGAGTACGCGGTCGCGGAGCCACGCTGCACGGACGATCTGCTCCAGTTCATCACGCGACTGCGGGAGAACGACTTAGTTGAAATCGTTGAGTGAGCGGCTGCGGAATTTATTCCGGCTCCCTCCCGGCGAGCGGGCCATCCTCGCCGAGGCCTGGGGGCTCTTTCTCCTCGTGGAGCTGGCGCTGAGAGTCCTGAGCTTCAAGCGGCTGCTGGGGCTCCACCGGAAGCTCTCCCGCACGACGGGTGCGACCCCGGCCTCGGGCCGCCCCGCATCCCTGGCTCGCGTGGTCTGGCTCGTGGAGGTTGCCGGCCGGTACGCGCCGGTCAACCCCACCTGCCTGAAAAAGGCGCTCGTCCTCTCGTGGCTCCTCGGGCGGTGGGGCATCCCGACAGCCTTGCGGATCGGCGTGTCGCGCGAGGAGGGGAAGCTCAGGGCACACGCCTGGCTCGATTACGCCGGCGAGCCGATCCTCGGCGGTCAGGAGGCCGGGCGATATGAGCCGCTGTTCCATTCGCGGTGAGCCAGTGAGATGAGCGCGATTGCCGGAATCTGTCACAGCGGTGGGCGCCCGGCCGACCCGGCGCTCCTCCAGCGCATGACCGACATCCTCGCGCATCGCGGCCCGGACGGCGAGGGCCAGTGGGTGGCAGGGCCGGTCGGGCTGGGCCATCGGATGCTCCACACCACCCCGGAGTCGCTCCACGAGAAGCAGCCGCTGGCGGACGCTCACGGGACCTGCCAGCTCGCCTGGGATGGGCGGGTCGACAACCGTGAGGAGCTGATCGCGGCGCTGAAGATCGACCGACACGATCAGGAAGGATTGACCGATCCTGAGCTGGTTCTGGAGGCCTACGGGCAGTGGGGCGCGGGCTGCGTGAGGCGGATCGTCGGCGAGTTCGCGTTCGCGCTCTGGGACGGCAGACGGCGGGAGCTCGTGTGCGCGCGAGACCCGATCGGGGTCAAACCCTTCTACTACCACTGGGCCGGCCAGCGGCTCCTCTTTGGCTCGGAGGTGAAGGCGCTGTTCGCCGATCCGGCGATCGCCAGGCGGCCAAACGAGGCGATGATCGCCGATTACCTCCTGATGGGCTTTCGCGACCCCGAGGCGACCTTCTTTGAGGGGATCAAGCAGTTGAGACCGGGCCACGTCCTTCGCCTGGCAGACTCAGGTCTCTCGATCGAGCGCTACTGGGACGTGGATCCGTCGCGTCAGGCCCGGTACGCGAAGGAAGAGGACTATCTCGAGGCGTTCGCAGCGCTCTTCCGCGAGGCGGTGCGCTGCCGTCTCCGGAGCTGCTCGCCGGTGGGACTGCTGCTCAGCGGAGGAATCGACTCGACGTTAGTCACTGCGACGGCAGAGACGCTCCGGCTGGCGGATGTGGGCGTTCCCGAACTGGCGGCGTTCACCCTGCTGGCCGAAGGGTTCCTGCAGGAGGAGTGGGACGCGATCCAGCACCTGGCCAGGAGATACGGCACCGAGGTCCACTTCGTTCGTCCTGAGGGAGCGGACGGGCCGATCACGTTGTTCGAGCTCTTCCTCGACTGCGCCGAGACCCCTCACCACGATCCTGCCCTCACGATTCCGGCGCTCGTCGGGCCGGCGGCGGCGCGGGGCTGCCGGGTCCTGCTGACAGGGTTTGGAGCGGACGAGTTGAGCCAGCGTGCCGAGGCGGGGTATCTTGCGGACCTTCTCCATTCGCTCCAGCTCGGAACGCTGGTCCGGCATGCCCGGCTCAGCTCGACGGCCTACGGCGGAACTGGCTCCGGGCGGACCGTCCTGGCGCTCGTCTGGGATCAATTTCCGCCTGGACTCCGCCGGCTCTTCAGGGCTGGGGTGAAGCGCCAGCTCCCCCGCTGGATCGACGCCGAGTTTGCCACGCGGGTCGGGCTGGACCGGTGGACGATGCCGAGGGAGCGGCGGAGATTCCCGACGCTGTGCCAGGAAACCACCTACCGCGCGCTCACGCGACCGGCGATGGCGCTCGCGCTGAACCAGATGGACGGGATGGTCTCAGCCTTCTCGCTGGAGTGCCGCCACCCGTACCTGGACCGACGGCTGGTGGAATTCTTCCTCGCCGTGCCGTCGGCCGTGACGCTGGCACCCGGCTATCGAAAGCAGTTCGTCCAGCGCGCGCTGGCGGCCATCGCGCCGGTGAGGCAACGCGAAGAGGTCGCGCAGTTCGTCCCAGTGATGAATGGCCGGCTGCCCACTGAGCTGGAGGCGAAGCGGCTGGAGCGCGACCTGTTCGGTTCCGACGGGCGGGTCTTTCGCTACGTCAGCCGCCGGGAAGCCGAACGGCTCCGGGAGCGCTACGTGTGGACGCAGGGGCGACATCGGAACCTCTTGTGGAATTTCGCAAGGCTGGAGGTGTGGCTCCGGCAGTGGTTTCCCGAGTGGAACTCAGAACGAAGAGGTAAGTCATGAGCGGGCTTGTGGGGATCTGTCACGCTTACGGACTGGCCGTGGATCCGAGTCTCCTGGAGCGGATGTCGGGGGCCATGGCCCATCGGGGCCCCGATGGCGAGGGCCGGTGGGTGAGCGGGCCAGTCGGGCTGGCTCATCGGCTCCTCTACACGACCCCGGAGTCTCTCCACGAGGAGCAGCCAGTGGTTGACTCCCAGGGCACGTGCCGGCTGGTCTGGGATGGCCGGCTCGACAACCGGGAGGAACTGATCGCAGCCCTGAAGGCGGAGCGACGTCCGCTTTCGGGTCAGACCGATCCTGAGCTGACGCTGGAGGCGTACAGGCAGTGGGGAGCGGGCGCCCTGGGAAGAATCATCGGGGAGTTTGCGTTCGCGCTCTGGGATGGCCGAAGGGGGAGGCTTCTCTGTGCGAGAGACCGGCTCGGGCTCAAACCGCTTCACTACACGTGGGACGGCGTCACCCTGCTGATCAGCTCGGAGACGAAGCCCATTCTCGCCGTTCTTGACCGGATGCCGGAACCTGACGACGAGATGATCCTGGCCTTTTTGCTCAGGGAGTTCCGGGAGGGGGATCACGCGCGGACCTTCTTCCGCGGAATCCATCGGCTCCCGCCCGGCCACCTCCTCGTGCTCGAGGAGGGACGCCTTTGGATCGAGCGTTACTGGGCCGTCGATCCGCCACGGGAGACCCGGTACGCCCGCGACGAGGAATACGCCGAGCACTTCCGCTCCCTTTTCACGGAGGCTGTGAGGTGTCGCACGCGCAGCGACTTCCCGATCGGCGCCTTCGTGAGCGGCGGTCTGGACTCGTCGGCGATCGTCTGTACCGCCGCGCGGGTCTTCGCCGACGGCGGGGCGGTCTCCCCCTCGCTGGACGCCTTCACGCTCTTTTCAGATCACCCGGATTCTGACGAGCGGCGGTACGTCCGGGCGGTGGGCCGGGCCTCGGGTGTCAAGGTGCACGAGATCCACGCGTCGGACGACGACCCGCTCTACCGGCTTGACGATCTCCTCTGGTCGGTCGAGAGCCCGATCGTCGCGGCGAACCGCCAGAGCGGCCTCGCCTCGCTGGAGTCGGTTGACGCCTGGGGGTGCCGGGTACTCCTGTCGGGTGACGGTGGAGACCAGCTCCTGGACGAGATCGGTTACCTGGCCGATCTGCTGCGCACGCTGAAGCCCGGACGGTTCATCCGCGAGACCGGCGAGCTGGCCCGCTGGTACGGCGGCCAGCCGTGGGAGTTTGCCCAGCTGGCGCTCGCCAGCCTTCTCCCGTCCCGGCTCAAGTACTGGGGCAAGCGGGCGGCCCGCCGCGCCCCACCGAGCTGGATCCGCCCGCACCTGGCCCGCGAGGTCGGGCTGCGGGAGCGCATCCGCGAGCCGCGCGTTCGGCTGCCGTTCCCGTCCTGCGTCCAGGCTGACACACACGTCTCCGTGACCGGGGCCTACTATGTCCTGAAGGTCGAGGTGGACGAACGGGCTGTGGCCCGGTGGGGCATGGAGCTCAGATATCCGTTCCTGGACAGTCGGCTCGTGGAGTTCGTCCTCTCGATCCCCTGGGAGCGGAGGACGCGCGATGGCGAGCGAAAATGGATCTTGCGACGATCGATGCAGGGGATCGTGCCTGACACGATCCGGTCGAGACAGGGGAAGGGAGACTGGACCGATCCGATGGATCGAAACCTGACCGCTCTCTGTCGCCGTGATCCGCCCGCCCCGCTCGAGGATCGCTCGGGACGGATGGGGCGCTACGTGGACCTGGAGCGAGCGCACGAGCTGGTGACCCGCTATCTCCGGGGGGAGAGGGAGCTTCGATGGGAGGTGTGGTTCTTGGTGAGCGTGGACCGCTGGCTCGAGAAATTCTGGGGGAGATGTTGAGATGAATAAGCTAAACCGCCCGGCCAAAAAGCCGTACACCCCGCCCCGACTCCGCTGCTACGGCGACTTGCGAACGCTCACGAGGGGCGGGGCCAAGAACAGGAGCGAGGCGAACGTGGCCGGCCCGAAGACGAGGGCCGGTACAGGTTAATCAGGAGGCCGGGGTGCCACGGTCGAGATCCAGACGCCGGTATGCCTACCAGGCGTACGGGCTAAGTGTCCGGAGCGTGATCCCGCTCCCGTGTCGTCGCGTAGCCGGGTGCGGCCGCGTGGACGCCGAGGTGGTCCGCGCACCGGCATCGCTCTTCCCTCGAGTCCATCGCACGATCGGCGGCGAGCGGAACGACGTTTCCTGGTTCAGGTACGCGTCGCTCGACGACGGCTCGTGTTATTTGCGATGGTCGGGCCTGTTCGAGTTCGTGATCTCGGCCGATGGGCGTAGAATCGCCGGCCGGTCGCTCGACGGCGGGAGCGTCGAGGCGTTTCAGACCTACCTGCTGGGTCAGGTCCTCTCGTTCGCCCTCCTGAAGCAGGGCATCGATTCCCTCCACGCGACTGTCGTGGTCGTCGACGGGAAGGCCGTGGCCTTCGTCGGCGACTGCGGCTACGGGAAGTCGAGCCTTGGGGCGGCCTTTCTCCAGGCCGGGCATTCGTTGCTGACCGACGACCTCCTGGTGGTGGAAGAAAACGGCCACAGCTTCCGGGCGTGGCCTGGCCCGCCACGGATCAAGCTCTTTCCCGAGGTTGCCAAACGCGTGTTCGGCGATGGGGTCGTGGGCACCCCGATGAATCCCCTCACGCCCAAACTCGTTATCCGGCTCGCGTGGAAGATGTCCTGGCTGGGCGCCGCGCCCCTGAAGGCGATCTACGTGTTGACGCCGCCGGCGCAGAATACGCGACGCGCAAGGGTGACGATCCGGCCGCTCGCTCCGCGCCAGGCCTTTCTCGCGCTGCTGAAGAACACCTTCAACGCCGTGATTGTTGAACCGGAACGGCTCGCACGTCAGTTCGACCTGACGGCGCGGCTCGTCGCCCGGATTCCCGTCAGGCTCCTCGCCTTCCCGCGAGATCTCGCGCGGCTGCCGGCCGTCCGCGCGGCGCTCGAGTCGGACCTCCGCCGCTTCTGACATGCGCCAGTCTTTCCGCTCCTACCTGGCAACCCTGGTCGGCGTGATGCGATGGAAGGTCGCGCTGGCCCTCGGGTTGATGCTCGGCCTGGGGCTGACCGAAGGGATCGGGGTCCTCATGCTCGTGCCGCTGCTCCAGCTCGTCGGCCTGGATGTTCAGCAGGGCGGCGTGAGCGCGATCGCCCGCTTCGTCTCCTCGATCTTTGCGGCGGCCGGCGTGGGCCCGACCCTGGTGGCCGTGCTCGGCGCCTATGCGCTGATCGTCAACCTGTACGGGCTCCTGGCCCGCTGGCAGACGACCGTCAGCCTCGGCGTGGAGCACGGGTTTGTGGCGTCGTTGCGGACACGGCTCTATCGGGCGATCGCTAATACGAGCTGGCCCTTCTTTTCGCGGAGCCGCTCGGCGGACTTCACCCATGTCCTGACCGCCGAGGTGGAACGGGTCGGCGGGGCGACGCACTGCCTGCTGCATTCGGTGGCGAGCGCCGTGGTCGTCCTTGTCTATGTCGGGTTCGCGATGAGGCTCTCGCTTATGATGACAGCGGTCATCTGTGCCAGCGGTGTCGCGCTGATGGTCGGGCTCAGGGGCCGGACTCGGGTGGCCCACGTGGCGGGCGAGGGGCTCTCCGAGGCGACGAACCACTTGTACGCGGCCGTGACGGAGCATCTCGGCGGCATGAAGATCGCGAAGAGCTATGGGGCCGAGGAGCGTCACGCCGAGCTGTTTGCGCGGCTCAGCGCGCGGGTGCGGGACATGTACCTGCGGGCCGTCCGCAACCAGGCTGACGTCAGGTACTGGTTCGAGGTCGGCTCGGTGGGCCTCCTGAGCGCGATCCTGTACGTGGCCCTCGAGCTGCTCGCCCTGTCGGCCGCCGAGCTGCTCCTGTTCCTCTTCCTCTTCGGACGGCTGATGCCCAAGTTCGCCAGCGTGCAGCAGAGCTATCAGAGCTTCGTGAATCTGCTGCCGGCGTTCGCGTCGATCGTGGAGATGCAGCGGCGCTGCGAGGCTGCGGTGGAACCCCGGTCCCGCAGAGCCGAGTCGGTCGAGCTGAACTCAGCCATCAGGCTGGATCGGGTCTCCTTCGCCTACGACGGCCTCCCGGTCATTCGCGAGCTCGAGCTGAGTATTCCTGCCGGCCGGACGACCGCGATCGTGGGCCCGTCCGGGAGCGGCAAGAGCACGATCGCCGACCTGATCATCGGGCTGGTCACGCCCGATGACGGGCGCGTGCTGGTTGACGGCGTGCCGCTGACTCCCGAGCGGGTGGGAGCCTGGCGGGACCGCATCGGTTATGTCACCCAGGAGACCTTTCTCTTCCACGACACGGTCCGCGCTAACCTGCTCTGGGCGGCGCCAGGCGCGACGGATGATGAGGTCCGGGAGGCGTTGAGCCTGGCAGCGGCCGAGGAGTTCGTGGCGAGACTGCCGAAGGGACTGGACACGATGGTCGGCGATCGGGGCGTGCTCCTCTCGGGGGGCGAACGGCAGCGTCTGGCCCTGGCCCGGGCGCTGCTCCGGAAGCCGTGCCTCCTGATCCTGGACGAAGCGGTCAGCGCGCTGGACTCTGAGAACGAGCGACGCATCCGACAGGCGATGGGGAACCTTCGCGGCAGGCTGACACTGGTGGTCATCAGCCACCGGCTCTCCGCGGTACGGGAGGCCGACATCATCTACGTGATCGAGGACGGGCGCCTCGCGGAGTCAGGAACCTGGGGGATTCTGATCGCGCGGGAGCGCGGGCGGTTTCGCGCCCTGTGGCAGGCGCAAGGCGCCGAGCGTGAACACGGGGAAGACTGCGGGCCCCAGCGGTCGCGCGTCCCTGGCGCCGGGCAGGTTCGGCGATGAGGGCTTCGGAGGCTGCCTTGATGGTCCACCCCTTCCTGATGGGACTGCTTCGCGGCGCTGATCCCGCGACGCTCCCCGCACCGACCCCGGCAGACTGGGAAGCGATCGTCAGCGACGCAGCCACGCACGGATTCACCCCGCTCCTCCACCGTCGGCTCAGGGGATCCGAGATCGGCGGGCAGCTTCCGGCTGGGCTCGCGGAGCGGCTCGAAGCGCAGGCCGCCGGCTCTGCCGCCCGGAACCTGATCCTGGCTGACGAGCTGGCGAGCATCCTCAGGGCCTTCGACGAGCGCAAGCTGGCGTGCGCGCCGCTGCGGGGCCTGGCCCTGGCGGAGCGGCTCTACGGCGACATCACGGCCCGCCCCATGGGGGACATCGATCTCCTCGTGAGGAAGGCGGACCTGGCGGACGTGGGCGGGCTTCTCCGAAGCCTGGGATTTGCGGAGATGGACCGCCGGCCGGGCTTCGCCCGGGCCTTCTCCTACACCCTCAAGTTCTTCAAAGACCGTCACGGCTGGATCATCGTCGAGCCCCACTGGACGCTGACCTACCCGCCATTCGTGGACCGGCTGGAGACGGACCAGCTCTTGGCGCGGTGCCTGGGAGGGCAGGTTGTCGGCCTCCAGACCCGGGTGCTCCCCGCGGACGAGCTGCTCTTCCACCTCTGTCTTCACCTGACCCATCGGGACGGGACCGCCCCGCTGCTCTGGTATTATGAGATCGATCAGCTCCTGCGCAGGGAGGCGGCCCTCGTTGACTGGTCGTGGTTTCTGTCGCTCGCTCACCAGACGCGGCTCGAGTTTCTTCTCGGGCGCGTCCTGGGAACGGTGAGGGCACTCTTTGCCACGCCGATGCCGGATCCGCTCCTCGATCGGTTGAGGCTGGAACGTCCGCGATCGCTCGAGGGCCGGCTGCTTCGCCTGCTGGCCCAGGGGTCGCGCGTGGACGGGGTGGAGAGCCTGGGCATGCTGTTCGCCCTCAAGGGGCTCCGCGCGAAGCTCCGTTACGCGCTCGCCCTGCTCGCGCCGTCGCCCGAATTCATGCTGCTGCAGTACGGGCTCACCCGCAGACGGCAGCTCGGCGCAGCGTACGCCCGCCGCGTGTGCGGCTTCGGTCGGGAGGCCGCGAAGGGTGCCACGACGCTGCTGCTCCCGCCCGGGCGCCGCGCGGCCGGAGACCCCGGCTGACGGAGGTCGCCGCGTGAGTCAGACGCGCTGGATCGCCCAGGGCCCGGAGAGTGCCCCGCTCGTCTTCCTAGTCGAGGACGATGCGGACCTGGCCCGCTGCTTCCAGCTCTTCCTCCAGCGGGGCGGCTTCCGGACCGCGTCCGCCGAGACCGCCTCGGATGGCCTCGACGGGATCCGGACGCTCAGGCCGGCGCTCGCGATCGTGGACCTGTGGCTCCGCAGCCGGGAGGGAGCGGCGCTCCAGTCCGGGGCCGACCTGATCCGGGCGCTCGGCGAGGACCCAGCGCTCCGAGACCTGCGCGTGATCGTCATGACGGGCGACGTCCCGGAGCCCGACCAGTTCGGGGACCGCGCGGTTCAGTTCGTCGCGAAGGCCGCCGCCGCGGCCGACCCAACACGCCTCCCCGATCTGGTCCGACGCCGACTGGCGTCGCCGCCGGCTGATCGGCGGGCCGAGGCTGGCGGGTGACGGAGCAGGCGTAACGTCTCCGGGAGTAGCGGCTCGGCCTCCGGCGCGCCCCGCTCTACCAGGAGGTCGCCCAGCTCCCGTCCCGCGCCCACGGCTTCCCACAGGGCTCGTCCTCTGTTGCCCCAAATATATAATGTGTTAGCATTATGTGGTAAAATGATCACAAAATGATGGAACTTGAGAACATTTCTGGAGGGGTTCCATGGCGACCCTTTATATTCGGACACTTCCGGCAGTGATCTACCAAAGGCTAAAGAAGCGTGCTAGGCGAAACCGGCGCTCGGTGACCCAGGAAGCGGCGGTGATCCTCGAACAGGTTCTCGGAAGGCCCGAAGGCCCACAGGCAGCGTGGGAAATGGTCGATACCCTCAGGGAACGACTGCGAGCCGGGTACGGCACGTTTAAGGACAGCGCTCCCCTCCTCCGGGAAGACCGACAGCGATGAGCACGGTCCAACGTGTGGCGGTTGACACGAGCGTGGCGGTGAAGTGGTTCTTCGATGAACCCTATTCGGACCAAGCGCTCCGGCTCCGTCAACTCTTCCAGACAGGCATCTACCACCCCCTGGGGCCAGACCTCGTCTATCCGGAGTTCGCCAATGTGGTCTGGAAGCGCGTGATGTTTGAGGGGCTTGATCCAGAGGACGGAGCCGCCGTTCTCTCGGCATTCGCCTCCATCCCGTTCGAAATCGTCCCGAGTCTACCCCTTCTTGCCATGGCGTACCGCCTGGGCCTGGAGCACCAGCAGAGCATCTACGATGCGCTCTTCCTTGCCCTCAGCGTTGCGACGGACGCGGACTTGGTTACTGCGGATGAACCGTTCTATCAGGCGGTGCATCCAAGGTTTCCTAGGGTTCGCTGGCTGGCCACCTGGCCCTCGCGGTAGGCAGGAGGGGACAGGAACAGAGCTGTCAAGTCCCGACTTGCCTCGGTTCGATCACCTCGCTGGCGAGGGTGACCACCCACGCCGCATCCTGATACGCGCGTTCGGGGCAGCTGCTCACGCGCCGCCTGGGAGAACTTCCGCGCGTGCTCGAGGAGCAGTCCTCCGACGTCGTGAAACTTCGGCGGCTCGATGCCCGCCGCCCGAAGCATTCCCTTCAGGGCCAGCTCAACCAGCTCCTGGGCCTCGCGGATGACGTCCGAGTACGCCCCCTCGTCCCGAAGGACCGCGAGGGCTTTGAGTCGCTTCTGGGCTTTGACCAGGTAGCTCCGGGCGAGGCTCTGGTTCGTCACAGCGTAAACACCTCGCCGGGCTTGAGGTCCGGCTTGAGGTCCCAGTACCAGGCGTTCCCCGAGCGGACCCGTCGGGCGCCAAGCTCGCGAAGCCGGATACGGAGCAGGTCCAGATGCGCGGCCAAGAAGCCCTCGGGGTCGTACAGGATCCTCGCGTCCTCGACCATGTCGAGAAACAGTGGGCTGCCGGCTTCCACCTCCTCGGGGGTTTTGAAGACGGGCGAGAGCCCAATCGGGGCGCCTCCGGGCTCCGCGGGCTTCAGCGCCGGATCGAGGCGGCTCTCGACCACCAGGAACTCCTCCACGCGTTTGAGCCGGCCCCGCGGCAGGCCCCGCACCACGAGGAGGAGGTCAATGTCCGAGTCGCCGCGTGGCGTGCCGCGCCCCACGGAGCCGAACACGGCGCACGCGACCAGCCTGGGCCCGTAGGTGGCCGTGACTTCCACCAAGAGCTGCTCCAGCAGATCCTCGTACCTTTGCAGAAGGCTCATTGCGCTGCCCCGCATTGTATCTCATGCCCTTCGCCGGGGCATAATGACCATGGAAGGGCCGAACTCGGGCGCCGGGGCGAGCCGGGTATCGGCAAGACTTGAGGACGGGTTCACGACCGGGCGACACGCGACGGGTGAGGGACCGCGATGGTGAGGGGTCGCAACTGACTCAGGGACCCTGGGATCCACAGGGTCCGGACGGCGCGCCGTTGGTCTTGGTGATCGATGACGATCCCGAGCTGGCCCGCTGCTTCCAGCTCTTTCTCCAGCGCGGGGGCTTCCGCACCGCCTCGAGCGACACCGCCGACGACGGGCTCGAGGGGATCCGACGTCTCCGGCCCGCCCTCGTGATCGTGGACCTCTGGCTCCGCGTTCCGGAAGGGGGATCGCTCCGGTCGGGAATGGATCTGATCGGAGCCATGGCCAAGGAGTCGGGACTCCGGGACGTGCCGGTGATGGTGGTGACGGGTGACGCGCCGCCGGCTCCGGAGCTCCGGCACGCCGGCGTCGAGTTCGTGTCGAAAGCCGACGCGGCTGCCGACCCGGGCTACCTCCCCGCGCTGGTCCGCCAGCGCCTAGCCCGCCCACAAGGTGGATGATTGCTGTCAGCCACAGAACTTGGAGCGCAGCAGATCCGATACACTTGACGACCCTCTCTTTCCGTCATATGGTCGGAGCAAGGAAAAAGGCGATGGACGTTCAGCTTCTCAGGCGCCGGTTCAGTGTCGAGGAGTACCATCGGATGGGCCAGGCGGGTGTCTTCTCCGAAGATGATCGCGTGGAGCTCATCGAAGGGGAGATAATTGAGATGACCCCTATCGGCGCCCGCCATGCCGCGTGCGTACGGCGTCTGGGTCACCTGTTCAACTCGCTTCTCGGTCAACGGATCACGGTGTCCGTCCAAAGCCCTCTGGGTCTTGGTCTCCACTCTGAACCCCAGCCCGACCTCGCCCTGCTTCGACCCCGGCCTGACTTCTATGCCCAGGCGCACCCGGGACCGGAGGACGTGTGGCTTGTGGTCGAAGTGGCGGACACCTCAGTGGAGTTTGACCGAACCGTGAAGATTCCCCTGTATGCTCGCGCGGGGATTCCCAACGCGTGGCTCGTTGACCTTTCAACCGAAACTGTCGAAGAGTATAGAGACCCGACGCCGGATGGCTACCGAAACTTCCGGCGGATCCCGCGCGGCGAAACGATCTCCCTGGAAGCCTTCCGCGACGTCAGCCTGACGGTAGAGACGATTCTCGGCTAACCCGCCTCGCCGCGGCCCGGCTAGGGCGTGGCGGCCAGCAAACCGGCCTCGCTGACCGGAATGGCCGCGAGGTCGCTTTCTCCCTCCAAGATTAATTCGGGCCTCGCCTCGTGACGGGCCTGCCCCACGGCATGGCCGACGCCACTCGGCTCGAACGACTCCATCGCCCTCAGCAGCCGGAGCGTTTCCTCAAGGAACGCCTCAGCCTGAGGGGCATTCAGCGAGACCAGCGCGTCGCCAAGTTCCTGCCGGGCCATGAGGTCGAGCGGGCACTCGCTCAGGTACTCCGCGTACCGCTCGGTGGCGGCCTCCAGATCCCCGGTGCGGGCGTGGAGACGGGCCAGCGCCAGCGTGTTCCCGCAGAGGTGGGGGGCGAGCGCGCTCGAAAGCTCGAGCCGGGCGATCGCCTCGACCGTCTTCCCGTCGCCCGTGAGGACGTCGGCGAGGCGGTGGAGGGCCCGGGCCCGGACCAGGCGCTGAAGCGTTGCGCGAAACTCGCGGGGGGCGTCGGCTACCGCATGGTCCCATTCGACGCGGAAGCGGTCCGTCGGATACGGGTAGGGGAGCGAGATCGCGCGCAGGGGGAGGTGCGTCGCCGCGCGGAAATGCTCGATCGCCGCGGCGCGGTCCCCGTCGGCGAGCGCCAGCTCGGCCACGCGCGTGCGGTGGATCGGATCCTCGGGGTCCAGGGCCAGGGCGCGGGCTGCCCACTGGCGGGCCGCGCTCGCCAGGTCGCTCCGGGCCGGGTTGCTGGCCGCCCCCATTCCGAAGATGCTCGCGAGTGTCCCGCTCACGCGACTCAGCGCCTCCCGCCCCCGGATCGTCGCCAGCATCCGGGTTGCGAGCACCTCGCCGTGAGGGTCCGCGCTGTGAAACGCCTTGAGGCCGATCCGCCAGGCGCGCTCCTCGGCGGGGAGGGTCCCGAACTGACGCGCCGCCCTCGGGCGACCCCGCAGACGCGCGACCCGGTCGAGGAGGGTCGCGAGGTGGTCGGCGGCGGTCTCGCCCTGGATGCGGGCGCAGCCGCGCTCCGCCACGGCCGCCCGCGCGGCCTCGTGCTCGAGGTAGTAATCGAGCAGTTCCTCCAAGTCGTCCTCCCCGTAGAAGACCGCGTGCACGCCGTCCGAGAAAATCTCCTCCAGCTCGTTGCCGCGTTCCTGGAGGAGCAGCGCGCCGCAGGCCGCGGCTTCGTAGGCCCGCATGTTCAGCTCGTGCCGGTAGCCGTGGTTGAGCACGATGCGGGCCCGGTTGAGCAGGCGGACGTAGGGCTCGCCGTGGACGCCGCCGGCGATCGCGACCCGATACTGATCGGCCAGGCTGGCCAGGCGGGCGACGTAGCGGCAGCGCTCTCGATAGATCTCGCCGTTGAGATTCCCGACGAACAGGATGTCGATGTCGCGGGGGATCCCGGCGAGGCGCCGGTGGAAGGTCGGGTCGAAGCTGTGGGCGCGCCACGCCTCGATGTGGTCGTAGCCGAGGCCCGGCAGGATCCGGGCACCCGGACGATCCGTGAGCACGAGATCGAACATGCCGAGGACGCCGGCCGTCCCCCAGAGGTTGAAGTTCCAGTCGTTGAGGAGCGCGATGGACGGCATCGGAGCGCGACAGAGGTCCGGCGGGACCACAGTGTACTCGAGCGCCCACCAGAGGAGCGCGTCCGGCGTCCACCCCGCAGGCAGACGGGCGAACAGCGCCTCGAGCGGCTCCCGGCTCGGACCGTACGGGATGTCCGCGCCCGGCCCGCCGAATGTCAGCGTATCGAGGGACCGGAGCGCTGTCAGCAGGGCGCTGTGAGCGCCGTACGCGTCAGGGTGGTTGTTGGTGGCGACGTAGAGCGGGCCAAACAGGAGCCGCCGGATCAGGGAGCGGCTCACAGGTCGCACGGATCCATGGGGCGGCTCGTCGGCCGCGCGTCAGGCGTGGTCACGACGCCCGAGGCGGGCGAGCGTCTTGAACAGAATCTCCGGATCGCAGGGCTTCTCGAGCAGCATGACCCCGCACCGCCGTGCCGTGTCCCGCACCCTGGCCTCGTGGGCATAGGCCGTGTGGAGCACGGTTCGCCCCAGGTATTCCGGATGCCACTTCCTCAGCGCCTCGACGAGAGCCACGCCGTCCCGGCCTGGCATCTGGACGTCGATGAGGAGGATATCCGGTGCCTCCACGGCGATCTGTCGGAGCGCGTCGTCGGCGTCCATGGCCGTCGCCACACGATACCGAGCCGCCTCCAGCATGAGCCGGTAGCTCTCCCGGATCCCCGCATCGTCATCCACGAGCAAGACGGTCTGCCGGTTCGCCGGGCTTCCGGCGTCGGCTTTTGCCTGGGCCAGTCGCGGGAACGCGAGGCTGACCGTGGTCCCCCGGCCGGGCTCGGAACGGGCCTCGACCCTCCCGCCGTGGCGGGCGGCAATCTCCTTCACAATGGCCAGACCCAGCCCGCGCCCCTCGCCGGCGCCCTTGGTTGACGAGAACGGGTCGAAGATATAGGGGAGGATCGATTCGGGAATTCCCTCGCCCGAGTCCGAGACCGCGACCGACACCGTGTCGCCCCGCATCGTGCAGCTCACCCGAATCGTCCCGCCCCGGTCCACAAGCGCCTCGCACGCGTTCCGGAGCAGCGCCTCGATCGCCACCTGGAGCTGGTCGGCCATGCCGTTGACCGGCCAGACGGGCTCGGCCTCCACGATGAGCTGGACTGTGTCGGGGAGATCGCCCCCCTCGATGGTGGCCACGGCGTCCTGCACCACGGCCCGAAGGTCCACCGGCTCCTTGACCGGGAACCGTCTCCCCCATTCCATGGTGCGGGAGATTCGCGCGAGAACCTCGGCCGTGACCTCGCGGTAGAGATGGAAGGCTTCCCGGAGATCGGTCGGCAGGTCCTTACGGTCTCCCAGGAGCTTCAAGTGTCCCAGGTAAGCGGTCAGGGGCCCCTTGAGATCGTTGGCCAGGCCGGCCAGGTAGAGCCCGAAGGCCCGGAGGGGGTCGCCGGCCGCCAGCTCCTCGCGCGGTTGATCAGCAGCCTGAGCCACGACGAGCTGGAGGGCCACGCTGGCTCCGAGCGGGAGCCGCTGAGCGCTGAGGGTGACCGTCGCCGCGGGCCCGGTCGCCCGTCGAAGGCTGAGCCCTCTTAACGTGCTCTCGCGCGGCTGGGCCCACGCCTGATGGAGGAACTCCCGGACCTGAGCTTGTCCGGTCGGGTCCGGGATCAACTCCTCCACGCTGAGCCGTTGTACGTGTTCGGGGGGGAGGCCAAGGAGCTGCCAGAAGCGAGCGTTGGTGTAGAGGAAGTCGTGTTGCCGCGTGATGACGGCGACCCCGGCGTGGAGCTGGTCCGCCAGCGCGGCGTATTGTGCCCCGAGCTGCTCCTGCTCCCGGACGAGCCGGTCCAGCCGAACCAGGAGCCCAGCCTCGGCAGCCAGGGTGAGGAGCGCAGGGAGGCTTGACAGGCAGCCGGGCCCTCCGCCCTCCCAGACTCCCAGGAGGAGACCCTCCAGCTCCCCACCGGAGAGGAGAGGGAGCAGGGCACCCGCCATCCCAGCCGTCCCGGGAAGATCGAGCTTTGCCCCGAGCTTTTCCTCGCTCACGTCCACCCGAAGGCGCGGCACGCGGTCCTCACACACGGTCCTGAGCAGCCCGGACTGGAGCAGGATTTCTTCTGTCCGCTCGCCGCCGTCCATGGCGGCGAGGGTCAACAGGCGACCGTGGCGATGGTCGACTCGCCAGATCCACACGCGGGAGAAGCCGAAAAGGTCAGCCGCGGCACGGGCGACGGCCCTGAGGGCGGACGTCGTCGCGCGACTCTCGCCGATGGATTGGGCCAGGCGAGCCAGTCGCTCGACCGGGCCTCCCGATTGGCGGTCGGTCCGCGCCTCGTCGCTCATGGCCGTGGCCAGCCTCACTCTTGCCGATCCAGGAGGAGCGGCGGCAGCGCGCGCTCTTCGAGATAGGTACGGGTCGCTGTCCAGCCGGCCTCCACGGCGATCAGGGCCGCCTTGGTCTGGGCGATGCGCTGGCTGAGGGTGCTACGCGCGGATCGTTCCAGCGCTTCAACCGCGGCCCGAACAGCCTGGAGTTGAGCGCGTCGGTCCCCGTCGAGGGGTTGTCCTTCGAAAGCAGCGCCCAGCAAAGCCGCCCGACGCTCGACGATGGACGCGGGATCCCCCGCGTCGTCCTCCAGGCTCTGCACCAGCGCTTCGGTGAGCGCCTGCAGGGCGTTGGCCAGGGCGAGCGGGTCGTCAGCCATCCAGACCCAGGAAGCGTCGGGCGAGAGCGGTGACGGCGGCAGCCAGCTTCAGCTCCGCCTCCGGCGGAATCTGCCGGATCAGCTCGCCTGTGGCTCCGTCGAGCACCCGAACAAGAATGTCCCCGTTCTCCCGCGGGGAAAACGCCACCCGGGTTGAGGTTGGCCGGACCCTGTCGGGCTCAGGCCTCGGCCCTCCGCTCCCCGAGGGCCGGGAGAGCAGACCGGGGAGGCCTCCTCGCGCCGACGGGATCGGCCGCACCGCGTCCACCATCGTTGTCCCCCCCTTCCTATGTCGTCGTCCCCGACAGCGTGGTGAAGAACTTCTGGACCTGGGCGAGCTGCCGGTTCAGGGCGACGAGCACCGACTGGTCACGGGCGAGCTGCTGCTGGAGCGCGAGCTGTTTTTTCTCCAGCGCTGCCTTCATCCGCGCGATCTGAGTGTCGAGCCCCCTGATCCGGGTCGAGAGCTGGGTCTGGGTGGCGCTGATGCGGCCGCCGGCGCCCGTGTAGTCGTCGATGAAGTCCTCGATCTTGGTGGCCACACCGTCAGAGGTCGCCGCGAAGACCGTCGAGACCGCCGTGGGGTCGGACTTGATCGTGTCCTTGAGGGTCGTCTCGTTGGAGATCGAGAGCTTGCCGTCGGCGCCGGCCAGAATGCCCAGGGCAGGCAGGCTGTTCGGGTCGCCGCTCGCCGCCGAGCCGACCACGGTCGCCGCCAGCGATCGGAGCTGGCTCCGGAATCCCGACACCACCGGGTCCAGCGACAGAACCCCGCGCGTGCCCGCTTTGGTGTCCACCGCGCTGTTCGCGGCGAGGAAGTCGAGGACGTCGTTGTACTTCGTGATGAAGTCCTTGATCTTCGCGAGGATGCCGTCGGCATCGGGCTCCACGTTGACCGTCACGGTTTTCGAGGCATCGGCCGCCTTCAGGGTGAAGGTGAGCCCCGCGATCAGGTCCGAGATCGTGTTGGACTCCCGGTAGTAGGTGAGGCCGTTGAGCGTGACCTTGGCGTCCAGCTCGTGGTTGCCGAGGTCTTTGTAGATGTACCCCCCGTCCGTGTCGGTGGCCGCGGTCGCGTTGGTCAGGCCGAGCCGGCCCAGGAGGCCGTCGGTGTCGGTGAAGGCGATATTGTTGGCGGTCCCCGTCTCTGTGCTGGCCAGCGACAGCCGCGACTTCCCGCTCTCGGTAGCCACCACGACGGCCGTGGCTTTCCCGGATACGGCGTTGGTGATGGCCGTTGCCACGTTACTGAGAACCGTCCGATCCGTGTCCCCCGCATTGACGGTGACCGAGGCCGTGTACGCAGTGCCGTTGATCGTCAGCGTGAAGTTGAACGTCCCGGTGCCCGCCCCGGAGATCGCGGTGCCGCTGTCCGTGTAGACCGCCGACGCGAACGTGCTTCGCTTCGCGAGCTGGTTCACGACGACGGTGTGGCTTCCCGCGCTCGCGCTCGTGGACGCGGCCGCGCCCAGGAGCGCCGTGTCGCTCGAGGTAGCGCTCTTGGCCGCGAAGGGGGAGAGGGTCCCCGGCTGGAGAAACTGATCCAGGGCGCCCTTGAGCAGGGAGAGCTTGCCCCGGAGCGTCCCCAGGACCGATGAGCGCTTGTTGAGCAGGCTCTGCCGATCCTGGAGCGCCTGGAGCGGCACGCGGTCCCTCGCCAGGAGCCGCCTGGCCAGCTCGGCCAGCTGAGCCGGCGTGGCGAGGGTCCCGATCGCGGTGATATCGGCCATGGACTATCCAGGCATCGCGGCGAAGGCCTGCTCCCAGGTGTCCCGGAGCTCACGGAGGATGTTGATCGGAGTTTCGTAACGCTCCGCCTTGACTTCCCGGAGCGCGTACTCGTAGAGCCGGTAGAGGCCGCGGGCGATCTCCTCATAGCTGAAGTCGAGGGCGGCGATCAGCTCCACCAGCGCGGCGCTGGCCCGGCGCATGTCCCGGGCCACGCAGCCGGCGATGGCGATATCGTAGAGCTGGAGCAGCACCTGCTGGGGAGACATTCCCCGCGTGTGGGTTTCGAGGTATGCCGTCCGTGCGTAGCTTTCAGCAGTAGCGGGCATCTTCGCGCTTGCCTCCTTGTCTCATTGGTCCCGCTCAGGAGAGCGGGGAGGCCGGTTGCCCTGACCTCCCGCGCTCCCCGAGCGCTTCTTGCTTACTGGAACAGGGCCAGGATCGACGCTGGCCCGTTGTTGGCCGCGGCCAGCATGGCGGTGGCCGTCTGCTGGAGGATCTGCAGCTTGGAGGATTCAAGCTGCTCGGCCGCCAGGTCGGCGTCCATGATCCGGCTCTGAGCCGCGATAACGTTGAGCTTGCCGATCGAGAGGTTGTCGGCCTTGATGCGCATGCGCTGGAGCGACGCACCGAGCTGCTGGAGCACGGTGGACACCGAGTTGAGAGCCGCGGTGACCGAGCCCAGCGAGGTGCTGGCCAGGGTCTGGCTCGCCACCGTCAGGTTGTTCACCGACAGGGCAGCGGAAGTGAAGGCGCTTGAGATCCTAAAGACGGTGATGTCGGCGCCGTCCGGGCCGCTCTGGAAGGTCATGGTCTGGTTGGTCAGGAGGACCACGTTGTTAAACTGGGTCTGCCGGGCGACCGAGTCGACCTCTTCCCCGAGCTGCTGGAGCTGCTGGAAGATGGACGCCCGCTCGTTGGTGCCCTGGGTGTCGTTGGCCGCCTGCAGGACCTTTTCGCTCATCTCGTTCAGGAGCGACTGGAGGTTCTGGAGCCCGCCCTCGGCGATGTTCAGGACGTTCTCGGCGTCGCCGATGTTGCTGATGGCCTGGCCCATCCGTCGGGCCTGGACATCCAGCTTGTTAGACAAGGTCAACCCGGAGGGGTCGTCGGCCGCGGAGTTGATCCGCCTCCCGGTCGAGAGCCTCAACTGGGCGACGCCCAGGCGCGAGTTGATCTGCCTGAGGGCTTCGAGGGCGTTGAGGGCGGCGAGGTTGGTCCGAATCCGTGTCAGATCACCGGTAGCTGGCATGGATAAGCTCTCCTCCTTGGTTGTTCGCCGGGCATGCCCGGCTTCTGGGCATCCGTGCCCAGAGAGTTTGCAATTTCGCTCTGCTGACTCGTCTCGTGTCGCAGCCCCCGTCTCAGCTCACCAGCTCACCCCCCTTCGGCGGAGGCCACGCGCGTTCGCATGGGGAGTGTTCGGCAGGCAGAGCTGGAAAGCTGACCCCGCCTGAGACAACCCTCGTGCATCTTTTTCGAGACACTTGAACAGGCGGGCGAGTCTGGGGTAGAAGTGAGGGGTGCGGGTTTCCGCGGGTGGCACCTCCCCCAATGCCCAATAGCGACTACCAGCAGCTCGTTGAGTTCCTCGGTCGCCGGTTTGGCGAGATTGACGACCGCTTTGCCCAGATCGACGGCCGGTTCGTTGAGATGGACCGCAGGTTCATCGAGATGGACCGCCGGTTTGTGTCCATGGAGCAGCGCTTCGAAGCGCGGTTCGACACCATCGAGCAGCAGCTCCGAGACATCCTGGGGCATTTCGACGAGATCTACCGCCGCCTCGAACGACTGGAGCAAGAATATCAGGCGATCCTCCAGGCCCTCCGGCGGATCGAGACTCTGCTGGTCGATGAGCGAGGCCGGCGGGAAATCCTCGAGCGGAGCCTGGAAGAGCTGAAGCGCCAGGTTGCGGCCCTCCAGGCCCGCATCCAGGAGCTGGAGGAGAGAATCCGTGGATAACCGACTGCGGAGAAGATTGCGCCCGGTCCCTTCGCCGGAGGCCCCGGCGTTCGCTAGGGGAAGTGTTCGGCAGCCCGGCCTGAAAAGCTGACCCAGACTTCCCCGCGGCCATGTGAGGCTTCGGCCGAGCGGCACTGGCCCGCCCGGTAGAGGCGGTGCAGGTGGCGGTTATCCTGGAACCACTTCACCGTGAGGCGGAAGCCGGCCTCGAGCGTGTAGCGGGGGCGCCAGCCCAGGTCATCCCGGATCCTTCGGGCGTCCGAGACCCAGACCGGGGTGTCCCACTGCCGGGGCGGCATCGACCCCCACGCGGGCTCGACCGGGATCCCCAGGACCCGGCGCGCAAGCGCAACGACCTCCCGCAGGGGAGTCTGAACGCCGGTTCCCACGTTGTAGATGGCGCCAGGTTCCTGGGCGGTCCGTGCAGCGGCCAGGAGGTAGGCGTCCGTGACGTCTTCGACGCAGACATAGTCGCGGGCGACATCGGGGCTCACCAGCGGCGGCAGCTTTCCCTCCAGCCCGTCAAGGGCCAGCGTCGGTATGAGCCGCCCCGGCTCTTCAAACGGCCCGTAGACCGAGTAGAGGCGGAGTGTCGGCAGGTGGACGCCGCGACTACGAGCTGTATAGCGGCAGAAGAGTGTCGCGGAGGCCTTGGTCACCGCGTAGTGGCTGTTCGGCTCGAGCAGCTCCCGCTCTGACGCCGCGTGGTCCTTGAAGCCGTACTCAGACGACGAGCCGGTGTTGACGAATGCCTCCCACCCGGTCCTGAGGTACGCCTCCACCAGGTTAATCGTGCCGACGATATTAGTCTGGACCATCCGGTGAAGGGCCGTCTGCGAGGGATAGGCGCCGTAGGCGGCCAGGTGGAAGACCCACTCGGGCCGGATGGCGCGGACCACGCGCGCAACGGTCTCACCGTCCCTGAGATCCACGTCGTACACCCGGACCTCGCTCCGGATCGGGTCGATCCGCCAAGCCGGGGTGCGACGGCTGACCAGGAGGTGGAGGTCGTGCCCGTCGCGGAGGAGTCGCCGGCTCAGGTTTGCGCCGACAAACCCGGCCGCCCCGGTGATCAGGACGCGCTTCGCCATCTAGACATCCTCGGAGGGGGGCTTCGTCCCCCTTCCGAACCTCCCCCAGAGGTTGCGCGGGCCTAGCCCGCGCTCGGAGCGCTTCGGCCGTGTGCGGGTGGATGATTGGCGCATTCGAGTCGAGTTTTTCAGTACCCTGCTAGAGGAACCGCTTGTAGTCGAAGGCGTCGAGGTACTGCCAGGCGAAGGACCGGATATCCGCGCGCTCCTCCTCCGAAAGCTCCCGGGCGGTGGCCAGGTTGGCCTCGGGCGTGACCGCGCGGAGGGTCCCCCACGGGTAGACCTCCTCGAGTGGTTGGCTGTTCCAGCTCGGCCGTCTGAGGGCCTCTGCGCGCTCGAGCCCCAGGCGGTCGCAGAGCGTGCCCAGGGTGGCGAGGGGGCCGGCCATGATGTCTTCGGCCCGGACGATGTGGACCTGCCCGGGGAAGCGCTCGCTGAAGATCAGCGCATGGTACTGGCTCACCGTCCAGGCGAGCATGTACTGGGGCAGGGGGAGGGGGACCGGGCGCCGCTTCGTGTCGGCGTAGGCGGACCACGGATTGCGCACGACGTGAAGCACGTGGGCCTGCGGAAAATCGGCCAGGATCCTGTCGGCGTCCACGACGACGATGGGGCTGTACCCGACGTACGCCACCTCCGCGCCGGTCCGGGCGTGGTTCCGCCACGCGTGGAAGGTGGCCCGGAAAAACGCGGCCACGTTGGCGGCGCGCGACCGTCCGGTCTCGCCCACGTACCGCTCGTAGATCGCCCGCCGATCTTCGTCGGAGAAGTCGAACGCCACGTGGCGGAACTTGCTCACGTGGGGGGTGCGGGCCCGGACGCGGCACTCCTCATCGATAATGGTCTCGTAGTCCTCGCGGGGCGTCGCGTGGAGGGCGAAGACGGGCCAGCGGTACTTCACGGGGAAGAGGGAAGCCAGGTGGTCACCGACGAGCCGGGTGCCAAGCTGCGATTCGAACGGATAGACGAAGAGCTGCGGATGGCCGTCGAGGAACCGGTGGGTTGCGTTGCCCCCGTTCTCGTACATCGCGCTGATCATGAGGAGCCGGAAGTCGGACGTCACCGGGTCAACCCTCCTCGAAGCGGGTCGCGAAGGCGTAAAAGAGCGCTCGTTCCTGACGGCGCGAGCGCGGCCGTCCGCCCCGGAACGGGAAACCGGAGGTCAGCTTGGTCGGCGCGCAGTCGATCGCGAAGATCTGGTTCCCCGCCGGCCAGAAGAGGCTCCCCAGGACGCGCCCCGACGCCGTGTCCACCGCGTGGACGCCGCAGAGGCTCGTCTCCAGGTCCAGACCGGGCGCGTAGCGCCGGAAGCGCGGGAGCACCCGCGACGTGCCGACGAACGCGACGGATCCCGAAAACGCGAGCCCGCGCGTCCATCCCGGGAGCCTGAGGATCGGGACGAAGCGGCCGTCCTCGATCGTCCCCAGCTCTCCGTAGCCGCTGTTGTTAACCCAGAGGCGGCCGTTCGCCAGGCGCGCCGAGTGGGGCCGTGTCAGCCCCCGCGCCACGACTTCGCGCGTGGCGCCGGAAAAGATGACGCCTCGCCCGTCCACCGGAAAGTTCCTGTGACCCGGCCGGCGCTCGGAGAGTCGGTCCGCCGAGGCGGAGAAGTACGAGCTTGCGAGGTCCGGGCCCGCGGCGATCGAGTTGAGCTGGAGGTGGTTGCCGCCGAAGACCGGCCCGGACGCCGCTTCGATGCAGCGGGGCCACCACATGCGCGCGTACCGGCCGTCGTCGTGCAGGCGGATGACGGCGTTCTGGCCGACCGCTGTCGCGTGAAGCGCGCCGTCGATCATCGCCAGGTCGTGGAGGTAGAGGCAGCCGGGCAGGAAGCGCGCCCGGACCGGAACGAGCGGGCAGCCGGGCGGCGGGTCGGCCCGGACATCCAGACGCGCGAGCCGGCCGGCGGCGGGCGCCAGCTCGTACACGACGTTCGGGTTACGCGTGCTCGCGAGGTAGACCGAGCCGCTGGCCGGGTCCACGGCGAGGCCCGAGGGGTGGGGGACCTGCAGGTAGGAGACGCGCGGCGCCCCGTCGGCGACGGTCAGCGCGACGACCAGGTGCTCGTACTCCCGCGTGACCAGCAGGGTCACGTCCAGCGCCGCGAGCGTCTCCCACCAGCTTCCCCGGGCCCGGTAGCTGAGCAGACCCGGATCGCGCGCGCCGGCGTCGCCCCAGAGGGCGACGATCTGCGCGGGGTCGCGCCACTCGCCGTCGTGCCGGGCCCACCGCCCCTCCTCTCGGCGCGCCATCGCTACACCGTCACCGTGGCCAGCGCGGCGAGCACGGTCCGGACGAGCGCGTCGCGCGAGAGCCCGTGGGCACGCGAGAGGGCCGCGTTGCTTCCCGACCGCCCGTCCGGGGCCGTCCGGGCCCCGCAACGCACGAGCCGGCAACGGAGGCCGTGCTCGGCGATCGTCTCCGACACGAGCGAGCCCAGGCCCCCGACGACGTAGTGGGCCTCGACCGTGAGCGCCACGGAAAAGCGCTCGAGGACGCCGAGCAGGTCGTCAGTGGGAGCCGGGTTGAGGCTGGCGACGACCATCACGGCGCACGCGACCCCGTGTCGGGCGAGCGCGTCCGCGGCGGCGACGGCCTCGCTCGCGATGGCGCCGGTGGCGAGCATGAGGACATCGGTGCCGTCGTGGACCAGGTCGGCCCGGCCCAGCTCGAAGCGACCGTCGAGGCCGGGCACGATGGTCCGGTCGTCCTTGCCCAGGCTCAGGTAGATCGGGCCCGGCAGGTCCCAGGTCTTCTGGAGCGCCGTGCGCGTCTGCCGGTGATCCGCCGGAGCGATGAGCGTGAGCCCGGGCTGGACGCGCATGATGCCGATGTCCTCCAGCCCGTGGTGGCTCGGGCCCGCGTGGCCGTATTCGAACCCGGCGCCCACGCCCACGATGCGCACGGGCAGGCGGTGCAGGATCGGCCCGTTCCGGATGAACTCGTACGGGCGCATCGAGGCGAACGTCGCGATCGAATAGACGAACGGGATGAACCCGCTCCTGGCCAGGCCTGTGGCGAGCCCGATCATGTTCTGTTCGGCGACGCCCGCGTTGAAGAAGCGCTCGGGGAACCGCTCGGCGAACGGCTCGAGCACCATGAAGCCGAGGTCGCCGGTCAGCAGCAGGATCCGCGGATCCGCCGCGGCCAGCTCGATGAGCGCGGTCGCGAACGCGCCCCTCATCGGTTTCCGCAGACCTCCGCCAGCGCCTGCCGGTACTGCGCCTCCGACATCGGCAGGTAGTGCCACTCGAGGCGCCGTTCCATGAAGGAGACGCCCTTGCCGAAGACCGTGCGCGCGATCAAGACGTGGGGCGGGCCCGACCGCGTGTCGAGCCCGGCGATGGTCCGCTCGATTGCGGCCCCGTCGTGGCCGTCGACGACGTGCGCGTCCCAGCCGAACGCCTGCCAGCGGCCCTCCAGGCCGGGGAGCGCCAGGATCGCGTCGGTGCGGCCGAGCGCCTGCTGCCCGTTCAGGTCCACGATGGCGACCAGGTTGGCGAGCCGGTGGTGCGCCGCGAACATCACCGCCTCCCAGAGCGAGCCCTCGTTGCACTCCGCGTCGCTTACCAGGACGAAGATGCGCCGGGATGAGCGCTGGAGGCGCGCCCCCAGCGCTACTCCTGCGCCCATCGGAAGCCCGTGACCGAGCGAGCCCGTCGAGAAATCGACGCCCGGCAGCGCGTGGTCAGGGTGTACCCCCAGGAGGCTCGCGTCCGCGCAATAGGTGTCGAGCGCCTCGCGGCTGAGCCACCCTTTCAGGAAGAGGGCCGCGTAGAGGGCGAGGGCGGCGTGGCCTTTCGAGAGGATGAAGCAGTCCCGCTTGGGATCGGCCGGGTGGGCCATCCGAAGGATGCTTCCGTACAGCGCGGCCAGGATGTCGGCGACACAAAGCGCAGAGCCGATGTGTCCCACGTTAGCGCGCTTCGCCTGCTCCAGCACGATCCGGCGGATCGCGCGGGCGGAGAGGGCGGGAGCGGGGTCGGTCCGCGTCTCCGGGGCGAGGGTCGTTTGGGGTCCGGGCCGCATGGGCAGGCTCCTCCGCCTACGGATCGCCGGCCTTTTGCAGAATGTACCGGTGCACGGGGCCTTCGCCTCCGCGCTCGGTGTCTGCGTGCAGCAGGGCCAGCCCGGCGATTGCAAACAAGCGTCGCCACTCAGCCTCGGTGAGTGCCAGGGGAAGGAGGGACGGCTGGGTGCCGTCGGAGGGAGCTGGCAGCGACAGAATCGCCAGCCCGTTCTGCCTCAGCACGCGCCGGGTCTCCAGGAGATCCACGAGCGGCATCGGGCTGTGTTCGAGGCTATGCCGCGCGATCACGGCGTCCAAGCTCCCGTCGTCGAACGGCAGCTCGTAGCCGTGGCCCTGTTGCACTCCGTACACGTCGTCGGGCCTGAGCGTTGGGACGAGGCCGATAGCGTGGCGTCGGTATCGATGGCGAAGCTGCTTCACGGCCTCGCCGCTGCCGCAGCCGACGACCAGAACATCCTGACCGATCTTCGGCATCACGGCTAGGAAACGCTCGGTGATGACCGGCCAGTCGGCGGGGAGCCGGCACGTCGCGGCGTATCGCTCGATCAGTTTCAGATGATCGCGAAGTTGGGACGGCGCGGACCGCGTGTGCGTGGGGAAAGAGGACGGGTCCACGATGCCAGTCACGTTGGCGCCCTTTATTCCCCAGCGCCGGAGCAGGACCTGGCGGCTTTGCTCCGCGATGGCCTCTCGGTTCGGCAAGGCGGGGATCCCTGCGCCCGAATGATGGACATAGCAGTCCGGGGCCATGGCGGCGCGCCAACCTCGCGCGCGCGCCCGCAGCGTGTAGTCGGAGTCTTCGTGGCCGTACAGGCCGTAGCCGGTGTCCCACGGGCCGATTTCTTCGATCATCGACCGGCGCGCGAGGACGACCGTGGACATCAGGAGGGGAATGTCCTGAAGCGAGGCGGGGGCCCGGGCGGCCGCCACGGCCGTCATCTCGGCGAGGCTGGCTCCCGTAGGGAAGTTGCCCGTCTCTTCGAGATAGTGCTGCAGCAGAGGTGCCACGAGGCCAAGGCGCGGTTCGTGCTCCATGGCCGTCACGAGACGCGTGATCACGTCGGCCTCGAACTCGATGTCGTTGTCGCTGAAGAGGACGTATTCCGAGGTAGTGACCGCGTAGCCCAGGTTTCGTGCCCGGCTGGGCCCCGTGTTGGCTGAGTTGGCGATCACGAAGTCCGCGACCGATCGCAAGTAATCGGGCGTGCCGTCCGTGGAGCCGTTGTCCACGCAGATGAGCCGGTACGGGTGGCGCACGTGGCCCCGGTAGCACTCGATCGTGCGCTTGGTGAGGTCGATCCTGTTGAAGGTGATTATGACCACATCGACAGGGGGGCTCATGGCAGTGACTCTCCGCGGCCCTTGCGGTCAGGGGGCGTTCACGGGGACGAGCACAGCGCCACGGGTCGGCACCGGGGGTAAGACGGTCGCCGCCGGGCGGAAGACCGCCGTCAAGAGGCTCTCGACGCGGTGGGCGTACGTGTGGCGCGCCAGGACCTCGCGCTGACCTTCGCGGGCGATTGCCTCGCGCTCGTCGGGATGCTCGAGGTAGTACTGCGCGAGCGCGTCTAAGTTGTGGTCGTCGTAGCAGACCAGGTGGACGCGGTCCTGCAGCAGCTCGTCGAGCCCGGTTTCCGGCGCCAGTCGATTGGTAAGCAGGAGGCTCCCGGAGGCGCAGGCTTCGAACACCCGCTGGATCAGCCCGCCGACCAGGCTGCAGTTGAAGACGATCCGCGCGCGGGAGAAGGCGAGCGTCGCGTCCTCCAGGTACTTGGTTGTCACGAATACGTCGAACCCACCGCGCATGAGCCGGGTCAGTAGGCGGAAGCGGTCGGGGTTGTTCGAGGGCCGGGTCTGGCCGATGAAGACGATATCGAAGGCCTTCTCGACGTCGAAGCCGCGGTGGATCGCCGGATCGCACGCGGTCGGGAGCCAGTGCACGCTCCGGCAGCCGGCCTCCGCGAAGTAGCGGACGTGCCGACGGTCGTACATGACGAACACGTGATCGAACGCGCGCGCGCGGTCGAGCCTGAAGCGGCCCTCGATGTGGAAATCGCTGATGACGCAGGCGGTGGGGCAGTCGAGGCGTTCCACCCCCTGCGGCATGAAGTCGCGGACGTCGTCGTCGAACCAGATGAAGAGGTCCGGCCGCCAGTTCCGGGGGAGCCGGTCGAGGAGATCCGTGATCGGGGGGTGCTTTTCCAGGATGGGGATGTCGGGCGCGCGTCTGAGACGCCGGAGGAGCTCCATCGCTTCGCCGACGGACTCCTTCGATCTGAACGGGTTGCGCAGCTCCAGGTCCTGCCGGGTCGAGGCCAGCCGCTCGTCATCGAGGGGCGGGCCGGAGGTCAGCACGTCGTGACGCGTGCGAAGCGCGCGCGCGTAGTACGCCGATGGGAGCGTCGGATGGTTTCCGACGCTCACCAGGATCTTCAGGCGTTCGGGCCTGCGGCGGAGGTGGACGACTCGCCTCCGGGTCTCGGACATCGCGGGGGTCCTGCCTTGATCCGGTAAGGCGTCTACCGCGGGGTGCAGACGCTTGACGCGGGCGTCCCCACCACAGTGCGAGAGAGCCTGCTCCCACTGCTCACAAAACGCCTGGAGCGGGAACAGCTCAGCCACGCGCCGGCGCGCTTGCTCCCCCAGCCGGTGCGCGAGGGCGGGATCCGACAGAAGCCTGGTTGTCCAGCGCGCGAAGCTCTCCTGATCCTCACCCACGAACCCGTCGATACCCTCGCGAACGGGAGAGGTGGGGTGCGGCGTCGTGACCACGGGCATTCCTGTGGCCATCGCCTCGAGCAGCGGCAGGCCGTAGCCGTCCGCGTCGGGATCGAGGGGCGCGAACGCAAAGAGCCGGTGGCGGCGGTAATCGGCCTTGAGGTCCTCCCAGACTTCTCCATCACGGTGGTGGAGGAACCGGGTCACGCGGATGACGGTCCAGTAGAAGTTGGACAGCACCGAGTTGAGGAACTCGAGGCCGGGCATCGAGTCCCGCTCGTCGTCCGGGTCACCGACGCTCAGCACGCTCGGGACGTGCCCGGTGTAGCCGCCGTAGTCCGCAAGGTCGAGCCCGGGTGGGATCACCGGGCCGTCCAATCCCCAGCTCTGGTGGACCAGCGGGGATGTTGTGACGAACCGCCCGTGCGTTCCCAGACGTGTCGCCACCAGGTCGCGGATACGGCCTGCGGCCCAGGCAGTCCCATCGACCACCTGGTCGCGGAGCGGATGGCGCGCAACAAAGAAGGTCGGGGTCCGCTCTTCGCCAAGCCAGAGGAGATCGTCTACCCTGAGGGCGAGCCCGTAGTCCACACGCCCGTCGGCCAGGAGCTGGCGGGCGTCGGCTTCCGACGAGACTCGGCGGATGTTTGCCGCGACCGGCCGGTGGGCGGGATTCCACGGCCGCATCCAGTCGCAGACGACGAGCTGGTGGCCGGTCTTCGCCAGCAGGTGGAGGAACGGCTCGCTCCAGTTAAAGGTGAGGATGGTCATGGGCGACACGGGAGCCACCTCTCACTGAGCGCCGATCGTGATCGCAAGTCCGGGCGAGGTCGGCAGCTGCTCGGCGCCGACATCTTTGACGACGCGGGCCGGGACGCCGACGGCTACCATGTAGTTCGGCACGTCGCGGAGCACGACGGCGCCGGCGCCCACCACCGCGTCCTCGCCGACCGTCAGGCCGCCGAGGATCGTCGCGTTGGCGCCGATCCGGACACCCGATCGGATCCGTGGCCCCCGCTGTCCACCGCCCCTGGCCATCCGGTTGTCGTTGACCGTGGTGACCTGGGCGCCGAGAAGCACATGGTCCTCGATCACCGTGGTGCCGGCGATGTGGGAGCCGGCCTGGATCTCGGTGGCCTCGCCGATGAAGCTCTCGGGCTCGACCATGACCCTCGGGCCGATGCTGACGTGGTCGCTGACCTGGCAGCGTTCGTCGATCGACGCCAGATCGCCGATGAAGACCCCGTCCCCGATCCGGGATCCCGCGACCAGCACGCACGAGGCTCCGATTACGCATCCCGTCCCGATCTCCAGGGGCGGGAGCTGCTTCGCGTGCCGTGGGCTCGCCGGGCTCGTGACGGGCCGGCGCCCGATGACGCAGTGGTCGCCGATGACGGTGCGGGCGCCGATGCGGGTTCCCGGGTAGATGATGGTGTGGTGGCCGATCGTGACGCCTTCGCCCAGCTCGACCCCCTGCAGCAGGATGACGTTCCAGCCCAACGAGACGCCCGGGCCGACGGTGACTGTGCCGTGGATCACGCGGTTCATGGGCAGGACTCCTCTATGGCGGACTCGACGCGGTGGAGGAGGCGGTCGAGCTCGGCAGCCTGGGGCAGGTCCCTCCCGCGGGCGCTCAGCTCGGCGAGGACCTCGCGGGCGCGTGTCATGTCGCCCCGCTTCAGGTGAGCGAGGGTCAGGTTCACCAGGTACTCGGGCCGGTCAGGGCCCCGGGCGGCCGCCTCCTCGAGGCAGGCCACGGCTTCGTCGAGCTGGCCCGCGCGCAGGCACGAGGACCCGAGCGCGAAGAGCACGGGCGGGGCGTCGGGAGCGATCGCGGCGGCGCGCTCATACGCGGCGAACGCACCGGGCCGGTCGCCCATTGCCTCCCGGCAGTGGGCCAGCGCCAGCAGCGGCAGGGGGTTGTCAGGGACGAGCCGGGCGAGCTTCTCGTACGCGTCGGCTGCCTCGCTCCAGCGCCCGTCCCGGCACAGGGCCTGAGCGGCAAGCGTGAGGGCCTCTCGTGAGGCCGCACCGCGCTCCAGGGCTCTCAGCGCGGCGGCGGCGGCTTCGTCGTGGCGCTCGAGGGCCTGGAGCACCTGGACCCGCTGAAGGTGGTACGGCAGGTCATCCCGCCCCTGCCGTGACAGGGCCTCGAGCGCCTCGAGCGCCTGCGGCCACTCTTTGAGGGCCGAGCAGGCCAGCGCAAGCAGCCACAGGCTCTCCGCGTGGTCCGGGTTGAGTCGCAGAGCCGCCAGCAGACCGTCTCGGACCGCGTCGGTCTTGCCCTGCTGCCCCAACGCGCAGGCGCGAAGGTAATGGATCAACCACGGCGAGATCTCGTACTCGCGGCCCGGATCCTGCTCGCGATTCAGGCGGTCGGCGATTTCGAGCGCGCGAGCGAAGTGTTTCTCCGCCTCCCCCGGGTCGTCGCGCCTCAGCGCAGCGAGGCCCAGGTGGACGTGGGCAGGGGGCAGGTCGGGGTCGAGCAGGAGGGCTTCGCGGAGATGGTCGATTCCCTTCTCGGTATCGCCGCGTGCCAGGTGTGCGGCACCGAGGTTCTGGAGGGCCAGAGCCACGACGCGGGGTGAGAGCGTCAGGGAGGAGACTTCCAGCAGGCGTAGCGCGCGTCGGTAGGCGTCGATGGCCTCGTCCACTCGCCCGAGGAGCATGTAGGTCTCGGCGAGCTGGAACCATCCCGGGGCGTAGGTGGGGTCATCGTTGAGCTGGCGCTCGAGGAGACGAAGGTTCCGCTCCCCCTTGGCGCTGAGCTCTGCCGGCGCGAGCGTGTACCCCGCGTGCTCCACGATGATGTCCGAGTAGTCGATCCTGCCGCGGCCCGCCAGGCTTCCGATGACCTGCTCGTGGATGACGCCCTCGAAGGCCACCCCTGGGAGATTGCGGAAGAGCCGGGGGAACCAGTTGAGGCGGACGAGCCCGCCATCGCCCTGGCGAGGGCAGACAATCTTGACCAGGTACGCCACCGCTTCGGGGTTCCGGATCAGCTCGCGCAGCCGGGGCGCGCAGCCCTCGGCGAGCGCCTCGTCCGCGTCGAGGACGAGGATCCAGTCGCCGGTCGCGTGGCGGAGGGATTCGTTCCGCGCCGCGGCGAAGTCATCCCGCCAGGCCCAGTGCACCACCCTGGCGCCGAAGCCGACCGCGATCTCAGGGGTCCGATCCGTCGAGCCCGTGTCGACGATCACGATCTCGTCCACCCAGCCGGCGACGCTCCCAAGACAGCGGGGGAGCGCCGCGGCCTCGTTCTTGACGATCATGCAGAGGGAGACTGTGGGGTCGGCCATCGCGGTTCTCAGCGCAGCTCCAGCTCTCGGAGGACCGTCTCGCAGAGGCCGAGGCGCTTGTCGAGCTTCGGGTCTCGGTACCCGGCGCCCTGTGCCCGGCGGTACCAATGGGCGGCGGCATTGAGCCGGCGGAGACCGAGGTAGGCGTTCCCCAGAAGGAAGCACGTCTCGCCATCCTCGCGGTCGGTCGCCGCGAGCGCGAGGGCGTCGGCCGCGCCCGCGAAGTCGCCCTGGCGAAGCCGGACAATCCCGAGGGCCTGAGCCACCAGGTGCCGGTGGAGCGTCATCCCGAGCGCGTCCGGAGCGGCCTGGAGCAGGGTCGCGAAGATCTCCTCGGCGCCCCTGGTATGGCCCAGCTCGAAGCGGGCACGGGCCTCGGCGAAGCGCGCGAGGCTCAGCTTGCCGTTTCCCTCCTGGGCGTGGCGGCTTGCGTTCAGCGCATCGCTCCAGCGACTCTGCGCGAGGGCGGCCTCGGCGAGCTTGGCCCAGGCCAGGGCCCGGAGCTGTGGGTCCAGCGGATCCGACCGGGTCGCGAGCGCGCGTTGGAGCGCCTCCGTCGCCTCGGGCCACCGGGCCTGAGCTCCAAGCGTCAGCCCGAGGTTGAAGAGGACGAAGGCATTGTCCGGGCGCTCCTCCAGCTCCAGGGCGAGGAGGCGGAGGTTGCGGGCGAGCTTGGCGTCATCCGGGACGGCGTAACCCAGATGGAGGATCTCGACCTGTGAGCGAACGATTCTGCCGCCCAGGGCGCGAAGCGAGGGCGCCACCTGCTCGTGGATCCTGCCCGTGAAACGGACCCCCGGCAGGCTCCGAAACAGCCGGCAGTACGGCGCCGCCAGCGAGGGTGCCGGCTGGCCCGGAGGGAGTTCGGAGCGGAGCCAGAGATCGATGCCGATGACGTCGGGCTGCTCCATGAGCGGATGGAGCTGGGTGAACTCCTCGGCGATGATCCGCTCGTCGGCGTCGAGGACGAGGATCCAGTCTCCGGTGGCGTGACGGAGGGATTCATTCCGGGCGGCGGCGAAGTCGTCGCGCCACGCCCAGTGAGCCACCTTGGCTCCGAAGCCCAACGCGACCTCGGCGCTCCGGTCGGTGGAGCCCGTGTCCACCACGACGATCTCGTCCACCTGCGGCCGGGCAGCGGCCAGGCACCCGGCGAGGCGCTGCTCCTCGTCGCGCACGATCATGCAGAGGGAAAGGCGCTGGCCCGATGGGGTCATCGTGCCGGCACCTCCTCAGGTGCTTCGGCGACGTCGAGAGCGGCCAGGCTCGCCCTGGCCCCCTCGTGCTCGGGGTCCACGGCCAGGATGTGTTTGAGGAACCCGCGCGCCAGCTCGGTCTCGCCCAGGGCCAGGGCGCAGTGAGCCACACCGACCAGCGCCTCCAGGTTCTGGGGCTCGCGGCGGGCGGCCTCCAGGAAGACGCCTGCGGCCTCTTTGAGCCTGTCGGACTGGAGGAGGTGGATTCCCCTGGCGAGCAGGGGCCCGATTCCGCGCTCGGCGGCTGTATCGCTGCTGGCCAGAGCTGTCAGCCTCTCGGCGTATCGGTCGGCGACGTGGGCCCAGGTGAAGCGGCGGTGGGCAGCCTCGGCAGCCCGCCGGCCTCGCGCCCTGCACTCCTCAGGGTGCTCGGAGACATGCCGCATCAACGCTCGGAGCGCGGTCCGATCAGGCTCTGCCCAGACCGGATGGCCGACCGTCTTCAGGTGATCAACGCGCGGCTCCGGGAAGGCGATGGTCCGGCAGGGGATGAACCAGGCGGCATCCTCCGGGCAGAACTCCCGGACCGGACCGTAGTCGGTGACCAGGACCGGCAGGCCGGATGCCATCGCCTCGAGGATCGGCATTCCGAAACCCTCGCCGCGGAACGGATGGACCAGACAGTCTGCCGCCCGGTAGTAGCCGGCCATCTGCTGCGGAAGGACATCATCGTAGAAGTAGAGGACCTCGGGCGCGTCGGCGCGTCGCGTGAGGTCGCCCAGGGCGGTGTCGAGCCTGTGGCGGTAGTAGGCCTGGTCTTTGATGATGAGGCAGACGTCGTCGGCCGCGCTGAACTCCTCGAGGTAAGCCGCGAGCAGCACATCGATCCCTTTCCGCGAGATACTCCCGCCCACGAAGAGGAATTTGAACCGCTTGGCCGTGGGGAGGTTCATTGCGGGAGCGTCGGGATGGAAGATGGCCGGGTCGAAGCCGTTGGGGATCACCACGACGCTCTCGCCGGCGACGCCGCTCGAGACGAAACAATCTTTAACATACTGGGAGGGCACCCACAGCTCGTCCACGTTCCGCCGAATTCCCTCCACCCAGTCAACCGGCGCGGCGCCGAACTCCCACGGCTGGATGAGCACGAGCGTCTCCTCGGCAGGCCGGGAGAAATCAGGAGGGAAACGATGGCGTACGCGGATCCGGGCTCCTGCCGGGCGATGGTCGAGACGCTCTGCCAGAGCCGCCAACCCCGGCTCCTGGCGGGGGTCGAACTCGGGAGGCTCGTAGTTGGCCAGCCCCAGGTCCAAGCCGCGGCCCAGCAGCTCGCGGCAGATCTCACGGTTGACCGCGGCCAGGCTGTGGTGGCAGAAGAAGCTTCCCTCCCAGATCGCGGTGACCGGCGCCGGGGAAGGACCGGGGCGAAGAACGTCTTCTGAATAGCGCGGGAGGCTCTCGAGCGTGGGCCCCCACTTGGCGAAGAGCCGCTGGAGGTTCTCCCGCACGTGGGCGAAGCGCCCCTCGGTCATGCCTTCGTGGTGCTCGACCATCGCGTCAGCGCAGTAGCGGACCCGGTAGCCCTGGCGGCGGGCGGCCAGGCAGAGATCCACGTCCTCGCAGCCGTTCCGGTAGCCTTCGTCGAGGCCGCCCAGGCGCTCGAAGAGGCTCTTCCGGATGAGGAGGCAGGCGCCGGTCACCATGTCGAGATCCCTCGACTCGGAGACCCGCGGGTCGTCGGCAGGAACCCCGCGCCAGATGTGGTCCGGGATCCCGTCCGGGCCGAGGACGATGCCGGCGTGCTGCACGGTCTCCCTCCCCGGGTAGAGGAGGCGAGCGCCGACGATCCCGATGGTGGGATCCTGGGCCTCCTTCACCAGCGCCTCCAGCCAGCCGGGCTGAGGGACCGTGTCGTTGTTCAGGAAGACGAGGAGCTCCCCGCGCGCTGCCCGCGCGCCCTGGTTTGAGGCTCGGGCGAAACCGAGGTTTTCTCGGTTCGTGATGACCCGCACCCGATCGGCCCAGTCGGCCAGGAGCCGGGAGGTCTCGTCGGTGGACCCGTTGTCCACGACGATGACCTCGGCCAGCTCGAACGTGGCGGTCCGCGCGAGCGCCTCCAGGCAGGCCTGAGTGTACTCGGCCCGGTTCCAGACCGGGATGATGACGCTCGCCGCGGGCGTTGCCGTCGTCACGCTCTGAGGCGCGCGTGGTTTGGGGCGAGCAGCGGGATGGGCCGTGACCAGGTACTGGACGACGTGTGCCTCCTGGTCGAACCTCGCGGGGTCGCCACCCAGGCGCTCGACGGCCTCCCGGAGGACCTTACACGCCTCGGGCAGGGGCGTGGTCACCGCGTTCAGGGAATCCGCCTCCAAGCCCACCGTTCGCAGCAGCTCCAGGATCTCGGCCAGCGTGAAGAACCTGAGGTGGGTGCGATCCAGGATCCCCTCCGGCTGATAGCGCCAGCGACCGTCCACCAGGAGCGGGAGGAGGACCGAACTGTGGCGGACGTTCGGGATGCTCGCGACCAGCCGCCCCTCGGCGGAGAGGTAGCGGAGCAGGACGCCGAGCGTCAGCTCGGGATCTTTCAGGTGCTCGAGCACGTCGGCGCAGACGATGCAGTCGAACCACCCATCGGGGAAGGGGAGGCTCTGGATGTCGTCGAGGTCGAGACAGAAGACCTGGTCCAGGTGGCCGGCGGCCACCCGGGCGACGTCGGCGCTGGCCTCGATTCCCACGACCTCCACGCCGCCCCGGTCCTTCAGCAGGCGCCCGAGCGCTCCGCCGGCGCAGCCCACATCCAGGATCCGGTGGGCACTCGGCGGCACCAGCGCGGCGACCTCGGGACGAGGCTGGCTGTGGTAGGCGGCGAGCTGGGCCGCGTCTCCGCCGGGGCTAACCGGCTCGGCCTCGCGGGCCGCGGGTGGTGCGGCGAGCGGGGCGCCCCACGCGACGAGCCGGGGGTCCCCGGGTACCCGCGAAGCGGGTGGGGCGGGGGTGGCGAGGAGCGTGGGGCTGGGCCCCCGACGCCGAAGGCGTGGGGAGGGGGCGACAGGACCCGCGGCCTGCGTGAGATCCGACGCCGCGGCGGGAGAGGGCTCGGCGTCCTCGCCCAGGATCGCCGCGAGGAGCGAGGCGACGCGGTGGGCGTACGTGTGCTGGCGCAGGACCTCGAGCCGGCCCCGCGCGGCGATGGCCTCCCGCTCGTCGGCGTGGTCGAGGTAGTAGCGGGCTAACGCTTCCAGGTTGTCCTCGTCGTAGAGCACCAGGTGCTCGCGGTCCCGCAGGAGCTCCTCGAGCCCTGACTCGGGGGCGAGGCTGTCGGTGAGGAGGAGGCTCCCGGTGGCGAGGGCCTCGAAGACGCGCATGTTGAGGTCGCCGGCGAGGCTCCGGTTGAAGACGAGCCGCCCGCGGGCGAACGCCAGCGCCATCTCCTCGAGGATCTTCGTCGCCACGTGGACGCTCAGACCTGCCGCGGCGAGGCGCTCCAGCAGGCGGACGCGGTCAGGGTGCCACTGCCTGAGCGTCTGGCCGACGAAGACGACGTCGAAGGCCTTCTCCACGGCGAATCGCCGGTGGACGCGGGGATCGCACGCTGCAGGCAGCCAGTGCACGCTGGCGCACCCGGCCGCCTGGAAGGCCGGGATGTGCTGGCGGTTGAACATCACGAAGGCGTGCTGGAAGAGCTGCGCGTACCGGAGGCGCCAGTCGAGCTGGGTGTGACTGTCGCCCATGAGGCAGGCTGTGGGGCAATCCAGCGCCTCCAGCCCGAGCGGCAGGAAGTCAGGGCCGTTGTCGATCCAGAGGAAGAGATCCGGGCGCCACCCGGCCGGAAGGGTCCGGAGCAGCTCTCTCACGTCGGGCGTCCCCTTGGGGCATGGGTGATCGGCCGGGCGGATCAGCCCTCGCAGCAGCGCGATCTTCTCTTCCGCGCTGCCGGCGGCCTTGAGAGCGTGCTGGTCGGCCACGGCCTGCCACTGGCCCAGCGTCCCGTCGTCCATGGTCGGGCCCCACGTCCGGACATCGTGGTGCCGGCGGAGGGCTCGCTCGTAGTAGCTGGAGGTCGCGATCGGATTACCCGCGGTGGCCACGACAACCTTGAGCCGCCGCGGCGTCTGACCCTCGGGGATGCCACGCCTGGCTGAGAAGGCCGCCACCCGCCGGGATCCAGTGGCGACGGCGATAAACATCTCCTGGCCGTCGTGAACATCTCTTTCGATTTCGAACTCGAGTGTGATCTCAGCGAGATCCCGGAACCTGGGCTGGGCCCAGAGCTGGACCTGGCTGAACTCCGCGCGGAGGAGGTGCTCAAATTCTCGCCGTTCGAGGAGCCCGCAGTGGAAGTGGTCTGGGTCCGGAAAGCGCTCGTAGATGAGCTTGTTGGGAGTGCTGATAATCAGCTGCCCTCCGGGGCGCAGGACCCGCGCGATCTCCTTCAGCATCTGCTGCTGCTCGCGGATTTGCTCGATCATCTCAAAGCAGACCACGAGGTCGAACGTGCCGTCAGGGAAGGGGAGCTGTCGCGCATCACCGACGCCGAACGAAAGCCGGGGACCGTGGTACGCGTGCGAGGCGTACGTCACAGCCTCCGCGGAGATTTCGATCCCCACGACCTGCCGGGCCGTTTGGGCCAGCATCCGGCTCCCGTAGCCGACTCCGCATCCCAGGTCCAGCACGGTCTTCCCCTCGCCGAACCGCGCGGCGAAGCGGTAGCGCTTGGCGTGATGGACGTAGATCCCGACGAAGGTGTCGCCCGGCGTGATGCGGTCTCCGCCAACCTTGGTGACGACGGGGATGTGGTCAGGAACTGAGACCGAGACATAGATGACGTTCTTGCTCGAGGTCTCGGGGTCAGCAAACACAGACTCGGCGATCTCCGCCACGGCGGCGACGATCAGGGTCCGCCAGCCATCTTCGAGATCGGCGAGGTAAGGCGGGAGCGTCACCGTCGCGGGCCAGCCTTCCGCGATGCGGAACCCTTGCAATGTGAACGGGCTCTTGAGGTCCTCCCGGTAGCCCGTGAGGTCGCCCCACCAACGGTTGGTGCTTAGACGCTCGAGGCGCATCCCGGTGATGTGGAAGGCCCCGGCAGGGCAGCGGGCGAGAGAAGTCGTGATCTCTCCCGGGGCCCAGGGGAAGAGGTCAGCACCGGCAGTCTCTTGAGGGATCGGACGGACCTGGGCGTTCGGCGTGGCTCTCGAGGCCGCGCCGAGACAGCGGCGGAAGGCCTCGTTCCAGCGCTCGACGAACGCGTCAAGGGGGAAGCGCTCGGCCACGGCGCGTCGGGCGTTGGCGCCCATTCGGCGGGCCAGGTCGGGATCTTCCAGCAACCGGAGCGTCCATCGCCTGAAGCTCTCGGCGTCCTCGGCAAGGAACCCCTCGACGCCCTCGCGGATCGGCGAGGTGGGGTTTGCCAGGGAGACCACCGGCATGCCGGTGGCCATCGCTTCGAGCATGGCGAGGTTGTATCCGTCCTCCCAGGGCCAGGTGGTGGCGTTCGCGTAGAGCCGCGATCGGCGGTAGAGCGCCCTGAGCGCCTCCCAGCTCTCCGCCTCGTCGCCGGGGAGCCCGGGGTTCTGGCCAACGACCCTCCACGGAAGCCCTGCGAGCGCGGCTTCGAGGAAATCGGTCCCGAGCATGTGGCTCCGCTCGCGAAGGAGGTTCCCGACCGTGAGGACCTCGGCGGCCTCGCCGGTATACCCTCCGTGCTCCTGGGGGTCGATCCCGGGCGGGATGACGAGACCATCGAGGCCCCAGCTCTCCCGCTTCACCTCGGAGATCGTGACGAAGACCCCGTGGCGCGCCGCCAGGGCCGTGCGGGCGAACTCCCTCAGCTGACCCGCCAGCCGTTCGTCCCGCCCTGTGACCTCGTTGGTCAGCACGTTGTGGCTCAGGAAGATCGTGGCTGCCGGTTTGTCTCCGAGCCAGACCAGATCGGCAGCGTTCTGACAGAGGACCACATCCACCCGGCGATCCCGGATGAGCGCCGTGGCCTCTTCCTCTGAGCCCAGGCAGGTCGCGTTGGGCGGGAGCGGCCGGTAGCCGAGCCTCCACGGCCGCGCCCAATCGCAGACGAGCAGGCGATGGCCGGTCTTCGCCAGCAGATGGAGGTAGGGCTCATGCCAGTTGAAGGCGAGGATCGTCAGCGTCCCCGCGGTGGTCACGCCGAAACCCTCCCTGCGCTTTCGGTTTCGACTCGATCGAAGAGCGGGGAGAGGGCGCGATAGTAGGGAGCCGCCGTCACGATCGCCCGGCCGTCGTGGGCCAGGCTCGCCTCGGTCTGGGCGTCGCCAAGGTGGCGCGTCACCGCCATGGCGCGAGCCCGGGCCTCGAAGTCGAACGGGTTCCACTCGAGCGCCTTTCCGTAGGCCTCCAGCGCCACGGCGTCCTCTCCGAATGCCTCGAGCCCGTGGCCGAGCTGCGCGAGGTTCTGTTCGAGCCCGGGTGCTGCATTCACCGAGTCGGCCCAGTAAGTGAGCGCGCCCGGTAGTTCGTCAGCCTGTGCCGCCAGGCGGGCGAGCCCCGCCGAGACCCTCGCGAGGAGGAGCGGTCTGAGCCGCTCTGCCCGGGCGTCGGGATCTGCCTCGACGGCCGCCCGCTCCCATTCCACCCTGAAGCGGTCGAAGGGAAACGGGACCGGGAACCGGTCCACGGCGAAGGGGCACCCGCTTTCGAGGATGGCCCGCGCCTTCAGCCATTCGCTCTCGGCCCCGCGGGGGTCGCCGTGCTCGAGCTTGACGCGCCCGAAGGTCAGCAGCGTGATGGCGTCGCGCCTGTCGTGCTCGAGGGCCATCGCGAGGAGCCGCTCGGCGGTCGCCAGGTACGGGATCCGCTCCGCGCTCGGGAGGTCGAGGGCCAGGGTAGTGAAGAGCGCCCCGAGCCCGGCGGCAATGGGGCCGGCGGGAGCCTCAAGGCGCAGCGCCCGCTCGAAGTGGGCCCGCGCGATGCCGAACCCCGCGGGATCGGGCGAGCAGAGCGCCTTCAGCGCCGCCCAGTACGCGCGGCGCCACGGCGGGAGCTGGCGGAACGGGCGGGGGCCGTCGAGCTTCTTCGGCAGACCGGTGAGCAGGCGTTCGAGGTGATGGCGGTAGGTCTCGGATTGGACGCGGCGCCATCCCGCCTCGGCGACCCGCTCGAGCGCGTCAGGGTGCTCGAGGTAGTGGTCGAGGAGCGGCTCGAGGGTGGTCTCGGTATAGAGCACGCACGCCTCACCGGGCGCGAAGACGTCGGCGACCTCCAGGTTCTCCGCCTCCATGAAGAGCAGCGCGCCGCAGGCGGTGGCCTCGTAGGCGCGCATGTTCAGCTCCCCGCGGATGGAGCGGTTGAAGACGACCCGCGAGGTGTTGAGCAGGCGAGCGTACGCCTCCCCGTAGATGCCTGTCGCCAGGAGGACGCGACGCCGGGGGCTGAGCCGGGCGAGTCGCAGCAGCCAGCCGGCCCGGTCGGCCTGGACGTCGTGGTTGAAGTTGCCGACGAAGCAGATGTCCCACTCCTTCGGCGCGCCGGGCAGCCGGCGGTGGATCCCGGGATCGAAGGAGAAGACCGGCCAGTAGTCCACCGGTGTCTCGAGCTGCGGCCCGAGCGTGGCCACGCCCTTCCGGTCTGTCACGATGGCGTCAAACGCCTCGAGGAAAGGTGCCGTCGCCCAGAGCCCGAGGTTCCAGTCCCCCAGCACGGCGAGGCTCGGTACCGGGCATTCCTCCAACCCCTCGGGGAGGCAAGAGTACTCGGGCGACCACCAGATCAGGAGGTCAGGGGTCCACCCCGCGGCGAGGCGCTCCCAGAGAACCCCGAACGGCTCGCCGGGGCGCCAGAGGACCTCGGCGTGATGGCGATCGAAGCATCGGACGTCGAGGCCGCCCAGGTCGCCGACCACCTGCCTGTGGTCGAGCGGGTTCAGGGGGCCGAGGAGGACGCGCATGGTTCCTGCAGGGTGCGAACGAGGTCGCTGAGCTTCTCGGGGGTGAGCTCGGCAGCCGCTGCCATGCGGTTCGCCTCCTGAATCTTCCGGTAGAGTTCCTCCCGATGCACCGCGACCGCCGGTGGGGCCTGGACACCGAGACGGACCTGCGGTCCCTTGACTTCGAGGATCACCACCTCGATGTCGGGACCGATCCGGATCCGCTCGCCGGGTTTCCGCGAGAGTACCAGCATGGCTTACGGGCGGCCCGCGCCGAGCGGGGCGGTGAGCGGAACCCGCTCGTCATCCAGCACCACCTGGCATCCGATCCGGTCGCGGAGGTTGATGCGAATCGGGGCGCGGAGGTTGGCCACGAGCGCCTCCGCCCTCGGCGCGATGATCACGACCACGTACCAGGCGAGGTCGTCGCGTGCCGCGTCGGCCGGCGGCTCGACCGGCGGAGTCCACCCGGGCTGAACGAGGAGCGGGGGGAGCAGGGGCAGCGCGATCTCGGGCTGGTCGAGTGCGGTCAGGAACACGAACGGCGCGCACTCGGATCGGGTCACCAGGAGGAACTTCGTGAACGACTCGAACCCGGGGAGGCCCTCCGGGAAGCGGATCACGTCGCCGGGCGTGAACGTGATCGGTCCGAGCTTGGGGGACTTCAGCGTTCTGGGGCGGCTCATCGGAGGAAGTCCACCAGGGAGGGCTGGATCGTGCGAGCCGTCGCGGCGAGCGCAGCTTGGAAAACGATCTCCTCGCGCTGCAGCTCCATCGTCACTCGCGCCAGGTCACTGTCGAGCAGCTCGGACAGCGTTGCTTGCAGCATCAGCGCCTCCTCGAGGGTCTGTCCGTGGACGCGCTCCACGAGCCGCATGCGGCTCCCCACGGCTGCGATCACCGGCTGGAGCCGGTCCTGAGCAGTCTGGAGCGAGTCAGTGAGTGCCCGGACGGCCTCGGTGTTCTCTGCGGCGAGGTTGTCCCTCAGGTCGATCAGGAGCTGCGGCAGGAACGTGGGGTCGCTCGATGCGCCGAGAACCTCCTCGCCCGGAAGATTGGTCTGCACGGTGATGGCTGGGGCAACCTCCAGGGCGATCGTTCCGTTGATGCCTCGCGGGTTCACGCTGACGCCTGTGATCTGCCCGCTCGCGTCGCGCGTGACGCTGAGCGGGGCTGTCTGCGTCTCCCGGCCGCCGAGAAGCCGGCGGCCATCCGCCTCCGTGTTGGCCGTGGTGACCAGCTCCTCGAGGAGCTGGTTGGCCTCTTCGGCCATGGCGGAGACGCTCCCCTGGGCGGCGTTGGCGCCACGGAGCGCCAGCTCCTGGGCCCGGGCGCTCAGCTCGTTGAGCTGACCGAGCAGCGCTTCGTTGTGGATCAGGAGCGTCAGGACGGCATCGGCCTGGCGCGTGTACTGCTGGGCAGCCGCAAGCCGGGATTGAAGCCGCGTGGCGGCGGCCGCAGCATTCGGATCGTCCGCCGGGCCTGAGAGGCGGCGCCCGGTGGCCACCTGCGCCTGGCTGCGGGCGAGCCGCGTCAGCGAGCTGCGGAGGGCCAGGAGGGCCTGGTTCACGAGACCTTCGGTCGTGACCCGCATCTGTGTCTCGACGCCGGTTAGTGCGGTTCCAAGTAACTACGCCAAACAGGGCGAGTCGCCACGGGTGGCACGGCGCCCCTCCCCACGCCTTCGGCGTCGGGGGCCCCGCCCCACCGGAGGGGCCGGGGGTCCCCGGGTACCCGCGAAGCGGGTGGGGCGGGGGTGGCCCCGACGGTGGGGCTGCTCGCCGGGACAGGACCCGTGGCGACCGGCATAGGCGAAACAAGTTGGGACCGCACCTAGAGGGTCTCCAGAACGGTCCGGATCATCTCGTCCATCGTCTTGATGAACCTGGCCGAGGCCTCGAACGCGTGCTGGAAGCGCACCATGTCGGCCAGCTCTTCGTCGAGGCTGACACCCGAGGTGGACTGCCGCTGAGCCTGGGACGCTGCGAAGATCGCCTCCCGGGCTTGGCTGTCCATGCGAGCGGCCTGCCCGAGCGTCCCGACGCTGCCGGTGAGCGCGCCGAGGAACTCGGCCGGGCTCTGCGTGTTGCTGGCGAGGAAGCGCGAGGTCCGAAGGTTCGCGAGCGCCCGGGCGTTCGTGGGATCCCCGGGGCTGAAGAGTCCGGCCGCGACATCGAGCTGAGCCGCGGCGACCCGGTTCGGGTCGGCCGCGAGGCTGGCGTCCACGGCCATCGTGCGGGCATCGGTGCCCGCGAAGAATCGATTCAGACCGAGGGCGACGAGCGTGTCGCTGCTGTCGCTGCCGAAGACCACCGTGTTTCCAGCGGTCGTCGGAGTGATGGTGAGGAGGTTGCCCGAGACCGTTGCCGAGAGCCCGGCGATCCCGGAGATGGAGGTTGCCAGGCTGTCCAGGGTTGTCGTCGCGGGGTCTACCGCGATGGTGCCCGACGAGACCATGGTCCCGCTGCCATCGAACACGGCGATCGTGAAGCTTCCAGCCACCGGCGTGACTGGCAGCCCCGCGCTGCCAAGGGGCGCGGTCGAGCTGCTGACCGCGTTCCCGCTCGCGGCGCTCGGAAGCCCGACGAGGCCCACCCCGCTCGCATGCACCCGGTTGACGGCATGGATGAGGCCGGCGGCGAGGGCATCGACCTGATCGATCACGAACGGGATGCCTTCGGTGGTCGAGTTTCTGAGCGTGAGGAGCGCCCCGACCTCTCCACCAGGGGCCCCGAGCGTGGCGCCGTCGAGGGTCAGCGTCGCCGTACCTGACACCGGGTCACCGGACAGCGTGAGGGTCCCGGCCCGGTTGCCTTCCACGACGAGCACACCGCTCCCGGCCACGGCGACCTGGGCCACGCCGTTTGAGCTCACGGACACTCGGACGCCGACGAGCTCGGCCAGGCGGTCGATGAGCCGGTCCCGCTCGTCGAGCACGCTGGGATCACTGCCGCCGGCGAGGCGGCCGTTGAGGGTGGCGATCCGCCCGGCGAGCGAGTTGACCTCGGTGACGCGGTCCTGAAGCGTCGAAAATGTCTCTCGCTTGAGATCCGAGAGCCCGTTCACGAGGCTATTCAGCGTTGCAGCGAGAGTCTGGCCGCTCGCGCTGACCGTCGTACGGGTCGCGAGATCCTCCGGTCGCGTTGCCAGGTCGCCCAGGGCTCCGAAGAAGGCGTCCAGCGCCTGCCCCACCGGGCTCTGGTCGGGCAGGCCGAGAAGAGAGCCGACCCGATCGAGCAGCGTGGCGCGCAACCGGGCCTCCGCCAGCCCGGTCGAGTCGGCCCGAAACTGACTGTCGAGGAACAGCTCGCGGAGCCGACGGATCTGGCTGACCTGGACCCCCATCCCTGCCATCCCGCCAATTGTGGGAACCGGGGGCGCCTCGGCGAACTCGACCCGCCGACGCGAGTAACCGGGTGTCGCTGCGTTCGCGACATTCCCTGCGGCGGTCTGCTGGGCGAGCTGGGCCGCCAGCAGGCTCTGTCGGGCGAGGGAGAGCAGCTGGATCAGACCGGACACGGGTCACGCCTCGTGGTTCAGCACGGGGAACGCGGGAAGCAGGAGCCGTCCCGTCGGGTCATACTGGGGCCCAAGGCCGAGGGACTCTCGCAGGATGCGCAGGATCTCGCTGATTCGAAAGAGCGAGCGTTCCAGCAGGAGCCCGAGGCCGCGACTGGCCTGGGCGATCTCGGCGAGGGTTTGAGTGAGCCGGGTGCGCACTTCCAAGAGCTGGGTTGCGTGGGGCTCATCGACCAGCGTGACGAGGCGGGCGAGGGTGAGGGCGCTGGGCGGCAGTTCGAAGGCCTCGGCCAGCCGGGTGAGGAGGACGCCGCGGGACTCGGCGAGCAGCCGGAGCTCGAGGAGGAGTGTTTCCTTCCGGGGCGTGGACGTGGCGACCTCAGAATAGCGGCCGGCGAGGAGTGCCCCTTCCTCTTCCCGGAGGATGCCGAGCAACCGCTGGTAGGTTCCGGCCTCCTGCCCGAGCAGTGCCAGGAGGTCCTCCACCCGCGCGATCACGAGGGAGAACTCCCGGCTGGCTGCTTACTGGCCCAGCAGGTCGCGCAGCACCCCGTGGCGAAGGAGGGCCTGGGCGATGATCTCGGGGTGCAGTGAGAGCTCGCCGCTCCTGAGGGCTCGGCGCAGCTCCTCGACCCGGGCCTGGCGGACCTCCGGGACTGCCTTGGCGGTTTTACGGAGCTCGGCAAGGCGGCGTCCCTGCTCTGAGACCTGGACGGCGTCGTCACCCCCCGGGGCGCGTCGGGGGGACGGGTGGCGGTCAGCCTCGCTCGGTGCGACAGAGCCAGGGGTGGGATTTGGCCGTTGGAGCAGGCGGAAGATGTCGCGGATCTCCAAGTCTTAAGCTCCCCCCTTTCCCCCGGCATACGCCGCGGGCAAAAGGAGGGATCGGCTGGAATACACGGAATCCGGAGGGGAGGGTAGAAAATCATTGTCCGGTGGGGCGGGGCCCTCTGGCCTTGAGCGCCGACGACGCGGCCGGGGTTCCGGAAAGCGTGCGCTCGATCAGGTCGGCGAGGCCGAGCCCGCCTGACCTGGCCAGGTGGGTGCCCAGATAATGGTCGAAGAGGTCCTCGTACACGCGTCGCGTAAAGGGGGCCGCTTTCGGGTCCGCGTGGGGGATCGTCTGGCGGAGCCCCCGGAGGAGGTAGCCCAGGAGGATGGCCTCAAAGCCCTCGGCCGCCTCGCGGAGATTGGTCGGCGGGGAGGGGGGCCCAGGCTGGACCGTTGGCCCGAGGCTCGGCGCGCCGGTGGGGAGGAGGGGCGCGGTCGGGTCCATCGCTACATGATCTCCAGCTCAGCGTGAAGGGCCCCGGCGCGCTTGATGGCCTGGAGGATGGCGATCAGGTCACGCGGCGTGGCCCCGATGGCGTTGAGCCCCTGGACCAAGTCGCCGATCGATGCCCCGGATTTGAGCAGGACCACCGGCGCCTTCTCTTCCTTCACCGTGGTTTCGGTCTTGGGGACCACGGTGGTCTGGGCCCCGCCTGGGGCGAAGGGCAGAGGCTGGGAGACCTGGAACTCGGACTTGATCTGGATGGAAAGGTTGCCGTGGGACACTGCCACGGTGCTGATCTTGACCTGGCTGCCCATGATGATCGTCCCCGTCCGCTCGTTCACGACGACCTTGGCGGGCGCGTCGGTGGGGACCTCGACCTGCTCGATCTGGGCCATGAACTCCACGAGCCGCTGCTGGGCGGGCGCCGGAACCGCTACGGTGACGGTGGCCGCGTCGATCGCCTGGGCCAGCGCGTCCCCGAGCCCGGCGTTGATCGCCTGAGCCAGCCGCGCCGAGGTGGTGAAGTCGGGCTGGAGCAGCGCGATTGAGAGGCGCTGGGGCCCCACGACCATCTGCACCTCTCGCTCCACTGTCGCGCCGTTGACGATGCGGCCCACCGTCGGATGGTTCTTCTGGACGCTCTCGCCGGTCCCAGGCGCCGTGACCGAGAAGCCGCCGCCGATGGAGACCGGACCCTGGGCCACGGCATAGACCTTCCCGTCAGCCGCCTGGAGCGGAGTGAGCAGGAGCGTGCCTCCGCCAAGGCTCGTGGCGTCGCCCAGCGAAGAAACGGTGATGTCGATGGTCGTCCCGGGCTTGGCGAAAGGCGGGAGCTTGGCCGTGACCATGACCGCCGCGACGTTTTTCGTCTCGATCGTGCGGCCGTTCGGGGGGAGGTTGATCCCCTGGCGGATGAGAAGGTTCTGGATCGACTGCACGGTGAAGAAGGCGTTCTGCCGGCGATCGCCGGTGCCGTTGAGGCCGAGGACGAGGCCGTAGCCGTACAGCTCGTTGTCCCTGACGCCGATCACCCGGGCGACATCCTTGACCCGGGCGAGGGTCGGCTCGGCCCAGGCGGGCAGCGGTGTCGAGAGGCCGGTGAAGACGAGCGCGGCCAGCAGAGCCAGGCGGTGGAGTGGGTGACGGGGCATCAGTAGAGACCGAGCCAGTCGAGGATCCGCCCGAAGAACCCGGGCCGCTGCTTCTCGGAGATGATCCCGCGCCCGTCGAGGCGGACCTCGGCGTCCGCCACGAAGGCCGACGAGACGGTGTTGTCGGGCGCCACGTCCTGGGGGCGGACGATCCCGGCGAGCACCAGATGCTGGGTCTCCTGCCCGACGACGACGGAGCGCCGGCCCTCGACCAGGAGGTTGCCGTTCTCCAGCACCTTCTTCACCCGCACCGCGATCTGGAAGGTGACACGATCGGAGCGGACGTTCGCCCCCTTGCCGCTGAAGTCGGAGTTGAGATCGGAGGAGAAGAGGAACGGGAGGATCCGGTTGAGGCCCCGGATGGGCCGGCCCCCCGCCGACGGCCGGCCGATGTTGACGTCGAGCTCGGAGTCCTTCGTGAGCGTGGTCTCCCCCTGCCGGTTCGCGCTGGCCCGCTCGTCGACCAGGATCGTCAGCACGTCGCCGACGGCCCGCGCCCGGTGGTCCGCCACCAGGCTCGTCTGATCGACCCAGAGCGACTGGGCCCACGCCGGCTCGCCCGCGCCTGCGAGCGCGAGGAGCCCGAGCGCGAGGACGAGGGCCCGGCGGGTCCTGTCCCGGCGATCACCCCCGCCGTGCTCGCACCCCGCCCGGTGTGGGGACCCCCCTGCGCGCGGCGGGGGGCCCCATCGCCGTGCCACCCGCCGGGCCGTCTCCGCTCTGTGGCTAGAAGGGAATGCGCACGCTGCCGTCATCTTCGACCCGTCCGTGGACTTCCTTCCGCGAGGTCTGGTTCATCACGCGGATCATCTGGCCGACCCCGCCTTCCTCCAGAGCGACCCCCCTCGCGGTGATGCGAAATCCCGGCCCGTCGAGCAAGAGCATGATCGGGGTCCCCCGGCGCACCGCGATCGGGAGCCGGACCATGTGGGTTGTGAGCACCTCGCCCGCCCCTGTCTCGCGGGCGACTTCCTTGCCGACGACGTCTGACAGCTCGGTGAGGGCCGCGGGGGGGATCTGGAAGCCCGAGCGCGCCTCGATCCGGACATCAGACTCTGCGATCAACCGCTTCTGGAGCAGTGGCCGGACCGCGACCACGACCCGGCGGAGCCGTTCGATCTGGAACGAAACCTGGGAATACCGCACCGTGCGCTGGCCGCTCGCGTCCGTCAGCGAAGCTTCCACGACGAGTGTCACAAACCCGTCGTGGATCGGCCCTCCGTGATGGTGGACTCGGAGGGTGGGATTTCCTCGGGGGAGGACGACTCCCCGGGGAACCGAGAGCGGCGTCGCGATGGTCTGGGCCGGATCGGCGTGGAGGCGCTCCAGAAGCCAGCGGTGGGCCGTGTCCAGGATCATGTCCGGCGGCACCTCGACAGCGTCGGTAGACACATGGACCCGTTCCGCGCCCGCGAATTCGATGTCGCCCGGAACCTCGGCCTGGCGCAGCCGTTGTCTGAGTGCGGCTCGGTCGATGATCCGTGTGAGGCCGGCGGGCGCGGCGGTGCCGAGGTCGAGGGCGAGCAGCCGAGCCGCCAGCGCTTGATCTTTGGTCCGCACCTCGGCGATCTCGCCCAGGCGGACCTGCGGACCGGGCACCGTCGCTTCCGACGGTAGGATGACGGTGGCGGCGGCCCCGGCGACGGCGGGCGTCCCCGCCGCCACAGTCAGGAGGAGGAGCCCGACGATCAGAGGCTTCATCGCCGCATGTTGTTGGCCTGGTTGAGCATCTCGTCAGCGCTCTGGACCGCTTTGGCGTTCACCTCGAAGGCGCGCTGAGCCGCGATGAGGTTCACCATCTCCTCCACCACCGAGACGTTGGACATCTCTAGAAATCCCTGGCTCAGCGAGCCCAGACCCTCGGTCGCCGGCTGGCCGACCACCGGGTTGCCCGAAGCCGAGGTGGGCAGGTAGAGGTTCCGGCCCAAGGCATTGAGACCACCAGGATTGGAGAAGCGGGCGAGCTGGATCTGACCCACCTGTTGGGCCGTCTGGCTACCGGCGGCCGCGACCGACACTGTACCGTCGGTGCCGATGCTGATATTGCCAGCGTCCGGCGGGATCGTGATCCCGGGTTGGAGGACGAAGCCATCGGACGTGACCACCCGTCCCTGGCCGTCCAGCTTGAAGGCTCCGGCCCGGCTGTAGGCCTGCGTGCCGTCCGGCAATAGCACCTGGAAGAACCCGGCTCCCTCGATCACGAGATCGAGCGGGTTCTCGGTTTGCTGGAAGTTCCCCTGCATGAAGATCTTCTGAGTCGCCACGGCACGGCTGCCGTGCCCCACCTGAAGCCCCGACGGCACCTCGGCGCCGTTCGCCACGCGGGTCCCGGCCGAGCGGATGGTCTGGTAGAGGAGGTCCTGAAAGTCTACCCGGCTCCGCTTGAAGCCCGTCGTGTTCACGTTGGCCAGGTTGTGGGAGATGGTGTCGAGGTTGAGCTGCTGAGCCTGCATGCCGGTGGATGCGGTAACCAGCGCACGGATCATCGTGGACTCCTAGCTACGTCGGAGGGGGACTCCGCCCCCCTCCGATTCCTCCCCCCATTTGCGCGGGCAAAAGCCCGCGCTCGACCGCCGCGAGAGGCCCGAGTTAATCGCTCCGGCCAAGCCCGCGCTCGGTGAGGGGCGCGTGTGAGGGTGCGAAGGGTTCATGTGGTTAGACTCGCCCCAGGTCGTTGGCAGCCCGCGCCAGGGTGTCGTCCGCGCTCCGGGCCGCGCGCTGGGCCGCCTCGTAGGTTCGCATGGCGTCGATCAAGGTCACGAGGGTGAGGACCGGGTTGACGTTAGACATCTCGATCGCCCCTTGGTGCACCACGGCCGTGGCCGAGGCGACCAGGGCCTCGGTGTCGGGCGGGGTGAAGCGAGTGCCCGAGGTTTTGGTCAGGCTCGCGAGGCGAGAAGGCGTGACGACCAGCAGGTGACCCTGGCTTCGACCGTCGACGAGGACTTGGCCGTCGCGGTCGATGGTGACAGTCCCGTCAAGGACCTGGATGTTCCCCGATACGCCCCTGACCGGGGCGCCATCGGCGGCCACCAGAAGTCCTTCCGGGCTCCGGGTGAAGTTTCCTGCCCGGGTGAGCCGAGGCCCACCGGGAGTGTCCAGCACGAAGAAGCCCGGCCCGCTGATCGCGAGGTCCAGAGGGTTTCCGGTCGCGCGAAGGATCCCCTGGGAATGATCCGTCACGGTGCGCATAGCCAGGGGGAGAGGTGAGGGGGGACCCGCCGGACCGGCAGGGGGAACCGGTCCGGCGGTGGTGGATGGGGTGAGAAGCTGAGAGAACTCCGGATGATCAGCCTTGAACCCTGCGGTCGCGAGGTTGGCAAGGTTGTTCGCCAAGACCGAAATCCGCTCGGTCTGGGCGTCCATCCCCCACGCAGCAGTGTAGAGGCCGGTCACCATGGCGATCTCTCGCGACCGAAAAGGAGCAAGGCCCGTGCCACGCGGGTTTGGGCTGAATTGGTCGGGACTTAAGAAGCGAGTGGGCCGGTCCGCCACTTGTGCGCCCCGGCAAGAAGGCGAGCCGGCGGCTAAATTTACCTGGAGAAGCCTGAAAGCGCCAGGACGATGAAGAACGTGAGCAGAAGGGTGATCATGTCGGCGTAGGCCAGGAACCACGGGCGGATTCTGCGAGCCTCCGATTCCCGCGCTTCCGGGGCTGCCGCCAGCGAAACCCGAGGCAGCCGCGCTTGCTTATGCCAGGAGGCGCTCGAGACCGCCGCGTGGTTCATGATCCATCATCCCTCGGGGGGTCCCGGGTGGCGGCCGGGCGGAGCACTGCTGCTGCCTAGCCGGCCCGGAACCCCTAGGTAGAGGAGGCAATCGACCCGAACGCGGCGAAATCGGAGGGGCGGTCATCCTCGGAGGGGGGGCGAAGCCCCCCTCCGAGGGATCTCCTGGGAGCGTGTCCGAGTCATGCCGCCGGCGAAATTCCATCGCGTCCGAGCGCGGGCTTCGCCCGCGCAACCGATTCCTGGGGGAGGCCTCGGAGGGGGCCGTCGAGGCCCCCTCCGATTGTCCTAGGCCGCTCGTTTGCGGCAGGCGAGCATCACCTCGCGAAAGGCCTTGGCGACAATCGGGTAAGCGGGAACCTCATTCGTCCGCCCCCGATGGCGGATCAGGCCCGTCTGGGCGTCCAGGACGACGATCGCGCTGCCCAGCCGGGGCCAGGGCCCGAGCGGTCCTTGGACGAGGTCGGCCAGTTCAGGACGCCACCGGGGGACGAGGGCGACAAACAGGTCGCTTCCCCACTGCCAGAGCGGGCGGGTGAGACGGCCGGCCTCAGCGAGCCTGCGAAAGGCTGCCGTCCGCGTTGGATCAGAATCTCGGAGTGCCTTGAACCAAATCCTGTGGTCTCCGTCGCTCCCCAGCCGCGCGACGAGATCGAAGCCGGCCGCCAGGGGCGGTCCGCCAAGCGGCTCCAGCATTCGCCCCAGCCGAGACTTGAGTGCCGCGCCGACGTCCATGGCCGGCGGGCGGGGTCGTCGAGGCGCATTCTGGGTTCGCACCTGGTCGTAGCGTGTCCGGCTCTCCGGATCGGAGAGGATGGAGTAGGCCGAGTTCAGCGATTGGGCGACGCGGACGTCGCCGCCGACATCCGGGTGAGCCATCCGGATCAAGACCCTGTACGCGGCTTTGATCACACCAGGGTGAGCGACAGGATCCACCTGAAGCGTTCGGTAAAGGTCGGGTAAGGGCTCTGCAACCGAGCTCTGTCCCACGTCCCCCAATCCCCCTGGTGAGCCTGGGGGCTCCGGATAGGGTCCCGAGCTGCCGATAGAATCTCTTGGACCTGTTGGCAGTGGGACCCGGGACCCGTGTCCCCCTGGCCGTCGCATGCCGGGACAGGGTGTGCCCTGTCAAGCCGGCCCCCTTGCGTTCAGCGTAGGTGCCCGCAGCCTGCCGATCAATACCAAATATCTTGGCGTTTTTGCTTTTTTTGTCCAGCTTCTGGGCGTTTCGAGCGCCTACCCACTCCTTCGGAGTGGGTACCCGGCCGGCGAAACCAACTCGGGCCTCGCCTCCGTCTGATTTACTCGGGCCTCGCCTCGTCGCTGGCGCCGGCGATGAAACTGCCGGCGCCGAAGCGCCTCGGCTCGAACTGCCATGCCTGCGGCTCGTCGGCAGCCCCTCGGCTCGAAAATCTACTCGGGCCTCGCCTCGTCACGGGCCTGCCTGCGGCAGGGCCGTCGGCCCTCGGCTCGAACAACCCGCCGGCGAGGGCGGGGATGATGGTCACCTCGTCGCCGTCCTTCAGCGGGGTCGCGAGCCCCTGGAGGTCTTCGATGGCTTCGCTGTTCACGTAGATGT
>JACQWB010000264.1 GCA_016209385.1 Candidatus Rokuibacteriota bacterium | reverse complement strand
GAGGCAGGCCCGCCACGAGGCGAGGCCCGAAAGGAGGGCATCGAGTGAGCCAGGTTGCCACCGTGCACGCGGCCGTCGAGCCGGCCGAGTCGCCGCTGACCCCCGAAAGCTGGGGCAAGCTCGGGATGTGGATCTTCCTCGTCGGGGACGCGATGGGGTTCGCGACGCTCCTCTGCGGATACGGCGCCATGCGCTACGGGAGTGCCGACTGGCCCAGCCCGTACGACCACCTCGGAATCGCCCTGACGGCGCTCATGACGTTCCTGCTCATCTGCTCGAGCGTCACCATGGTCAAGGGCCTCGAAGCCGTCAAGCTGCAGAACAAGCAGGGCGCGATCTTCTTCCTGGTGCTGACGCTCCTCGGCGGCGCGCTCTTCGTCGGGCTTCAGGCGTACGAGTGGACCAAGCTGATCAGCGAGGGGTTGAAGATCTTCGGCAACCCGTGGGGGGCCTCGCTCTTCGGGACAAGCTTCTTCATCATCACAGGCTTCCATGGCCTCCACGTGACGGGGGGCGTGGTCTACCTGTCGTGCATGGTCGCGGTCGTCTCGCGGGTCCGCGACTGGCGGTGGACCTACAACGTCGTCGAGATCTCCGGGCTCTACTGGCACTTCGTGGATCTGGTGTGGATCATGGTGTTCACGTTCGTCTACCTGCTGTAGGGTCAACCCGAACCGTGACCGGCGCGGCCCGGATGGAGTGAGAGCAATGGCCGAAGCGCACAAGAGCCCGAACTACATGGCGATCTGGGGATGGCTGTTCGTCCTGACCGTCCTGGAGATCGGCGTCATCTACCTGCCCGTCGTGAAGGTCGTGATCGCGATCCTGCTGGTCTCGCTCGCGGTGTCCAAGGCCTCGCTGGTCGCGATGTACTTCATGCACCTCCGGTTCGAGCGCCTGACCCTCGGCCTCATCGCCGTGACGCCGCTCGCCCTGGGCGGGCTGCTGGTCTTCCTGCTCGTCCCCGATTCCTCCGCCATCCCGCACCGGACCGCCGACGCGATCAAGGCGGCCGTCGTCGGGAAGCACTGACCGGAGGGGCGGCTCTCGGCGGAGCGGATGCGTCGGCGCCGCCGCCCCGTCCGCTCTGGGATGTCCGCCCCGCGTTCCGCCTCGTCGTGATCCCGCTCCGACGCGCCAAGGAGGTCCTCGGCCGGGGCATCCGGCTTCTCTGCCCGCGCTGCGGGCGCGCGCCGTTGTTCCTCGGGCTGTTCACGATGCTTCCGGCCTGCGCCGTGTGCGATTTCCGGTTCGAGCGCGAGCAGGGATACTTCGTGGGGGCGATCTATCTCAACTACGCGGCCACGGCCCTCCTCGCGCTCTCCGGATATTTCGCTCTGGACGCGCTGGCCCGGCCCTCGGTGGGGCAGCAGGTCGCCCTCTGGGGAGCGTTCTGCGTCGTCTTCCCGCTCTGGTGGTTCCGGTACAGCAAGAGCCTCTGGCTCGCGATCGACTACGTCCTTGACCCCGAGGGCGCGCCCGACGAGGGGCTCGGCTGATGGTCGGACAGCGCGGGTTCGCGCGACTCCTCCTAGCGCTCGTCGCGTTGACCTCGCCCGCCGCGGCCTACGAGGTCGCGGCCGTGGCCGACGGCGGGAGGCTGATCGGAAACGTGAGGTTCGCTGGGACCCCACCCCGGTTCGACCCCCTCCCCGTGAAGAAGGACCGGGACGTGTGCGGGGAGAAGAAGGAGGCGGAGACCCTGCTCGTCGGCGCCGCCGGCGGCGTGAGAAACGCGGTGATCCTCGTCGAGGGCGTGGCCTGGGGCAAGAGGACGGACCGGGAGGTCGTGCTCGACAATGCCAAGTGCCGCTTCGTCCCGCACGTGTCGGTGGTGATGGAGGGCGGTACCGCCAAGGTGAGGAACTCGGACCCCATCCTCCACAACACCCGCGGCTTCTGGGGTGGCAAGGTCCGCGCGTTCAACCTGGCCCTGCCCAACCGCGGGCAGGAGATCGCGATCGGGCGGTATTTGAAGAAGCCCGGCGTCATCGAGATCCGGTGCGATGCCCACACGCACATGCGGGCCTGGATAGTGGTCCACGACAGCCCCTACTTCGCCCTGACCGACGAGGGAGGGAACTTCGGGATTGACGACGTCCCCCCGGGGAAGTACAACGTCACCATGTGGCACCAGGGATTCGTGCAGAGGGGATTCGACAAGGACGGGCGGCCCCTGTACGACGAGCCGCGCCGGGTGACCCGCGAGGCGACCATCGCTCCGCGGGCCTCGGTCGCGGTTGACTTTGAGCTTCGCTAACGCGCATGTCTGAGGGCTGAGGAGGCTTCGATGTACCGACACATCTACGTTCCCGTGGACAACTCCGACTGGTCCAACCGGGCCATCGACCTGGCCATCGAGCTGGGCCAGGCCTTCGGCGCCAGTCTGACGGGGTGCCATGTCTACGCCGCGCGGCTGCACGACTACCGCTTCAAGCAGATGGAGTACACGCTGCCGGAGGAGTACAAGGACGAGGCCGAACTGGAGCGGCAGCGGAAGATCCACGACTCGCTGATCGCGCTCGGGCTCCAGCTCATCTCGGACAGCTACCTGGACGTGATGGCCCGGAAGGCCGAGGCTGCCGGGCTCGCTTTCGAGCGGAAGATGTTCGACGGCAAGCACTACAAGGTGCTGATCCAGGACGCACGGGAGTCGGGCTACGACCTGGCGATCATAGGGGCGCTCGGGATGGGCGCGGTGAAGGACAGCCAGCTCGGATCGGTCACCGAGCGGTTCGTGCGGAGGGTCGCAACCGACACCCTGGTCGTGAAGAACGTGGACCCGCTTGACACCCCCGAAGGCGTAGGTGGGGCCATCGTGGTCGGGCTCGACGGGAGCCCCCAGTCCTTCCACGGCCTGAAGATCGCGCTCGCCCTCGGCAAGACGCTCCGCCGCCCGGTCCAGGCGGTGGCGGTGTACGACCCGTACCTGCACTACGCCATGTTCAACGGGATCGTGGGCGTGCTCTCGGAGAAGGCCTCGAAGATCTTCCGCTTCAAGGAGCAGGAGCAGCTCCACGAGGAGATCATCGACACCGGGCTCGCGAAGATCTACCAGTCGCACCTCGAGATCGGGCGCAAGCTGGCCCAGGACGAGGGGGTGGACCTCGGGGTCACGCTCCTGGACGGGAAGTGCTTCGAGAAGCTCCTCCAGTACTGCCGGAAGGAGCGGCCCTGGCTCTTGATCCTCGGGCGGGTGGGGGTCCACTCGGACGAGAACGAGGTGGACCTCGGCTCCAACACCGAGAACCTGCTCCGGCTCGTGCCGACGAACGTGCTGCTGACCGGAGGCAAGTTCTACCCGCCCCTGGACGTCAAGGCGGAGGAGATCATCTCCTGGACCGAGGAGGCTGAGGCCCGGATGGAGCGCGTGCCGCCGCAGGTGAAAGGCGTTGCGCGCACGGCGCTCCTCCGCTACGCGATCGAGCAGGGGCACACGGTCATCACCTCAAAGGTCATCGACGAGGCGATGGCGATCTTCATGCCGACCCGGATGGCCGAGAAGATGCAGCTCCTGGCCGAAGATCTGGCGGTCGCGAGGTTGCGCGCGGAGAGCCAGAGCGTGACCGCCATCTGCTCGGTCTGCGGCTATACCGTGAGGGGACCCGGCGCCGTCGTGCGCTGCCCGGTCTGCGGCGCGGATGCTGACAAGTTCCAGGTGGTCGACAAGGCGGTGGTCGAGGCCATCGCCACCCAGGAGGGGGCGGTGGACGAGGAGGAAACTCTGCCGGGCGTCACGGTCCGGTGGTCGGCGGATGCCCGGGACGGGCTGCGGGAGGTGACCGACGCCTACCTCCGGCGGCGGGCGAAGGCGCGGATCGAGAAGTACGCGCGCTCGAAGAAGATCCCGGTGATCACCCGCGAGCTGGCCTACCCGATGATCGAGGAGACCGTGGGCAGGGACAAGCTCGGGGGCGGGTGGGAGACCCTGATCGCGAAGACCCGGTTCGAGCCCGCGGAGCTCGAGCCGGGCAGCGGTGGCAATGGCGAATCTGGAGCGTTCGGCTGGACTCAGGAGGCGGTTGCCCGCCTCAACCGCGTCCCCGCCGGCTTCATGCGCGAGATGACCCGCGAGGAGATCGAGCGGGTGGCGCGCGAGAAGGGCGTGACCAAAATCGACCTCGCCCTCTGCGAGGAAGGGATCGGCCACGCTCGCAGCACCATGAACGAGGTCGTCGCCGGCTACATCAGGCAGAAGAAGGCGTAGCCGGGAGGGAGGACAGGAGCATGTGCAGAATGGGGAAGTCGCTCACAGGACTTGCGGCAGCCTTCGTCGTGTTGAGCTTGTTGACTGGGCTCGCGCCGGCGCAGCAGAAGAGCGAACCAAAAGGCGGGTCGAAACCGAAGGCAGAGCAGAAAGCCGAGTCGAAAACGGGAAAGGAAAAGTTCGGAAAGGGTGAGCTGGAAATCGCCGAGGATCTCGCCAAGCAGTCGGGGAAGAGCGTCGACGAGATCCTCGCGATGCGCAAGGCCGGCAAGGGCTGGGGGCAGATCGCGCAAGACCTGGGCGTCAAGCTGGGTGCCGCCGTGAGGAACGGCAACGGCGATCAGGATAAGCCGGGCAAGGAGGGCAAGGCGGCTGAAAAGGAAACAAAGAAGAAACCGAAATAACGCACTCCCTCGCAGGCTTCCGTCAACGATGCGGGCCGCGTCAGTTCTGGTTTTTGCGTTCTCTGTCGTGACGCCCGTCGCGGCGCAGCACACGCTTCCCCCGGAGGGGGGCTTCGCCCCCCTTCCGGACCTCCCCCGGGAAGAGATTGCGCTGGCAAAGCCAGCGCTCGGAGCGGCCGAGCTCCCGGATAGGTTTGGCGCTCGGCGCGGAGGCTTCGCGTGACCTACAAGGCCTACTCGGTCTCGTGGAACCTCACGCAGCGATGTAATCTCTTGTGCGCCCATAGCTCGGTCGGAAGGGGGCTCCGCCCCCCTCCGAGGCTCCCCCCGGAGGTTGCGACGGCCAAGCCGTCGCTCGAACGTGCGAGGGCCGCGTCGTGAGCTACAAAGCCTATTCCGTGTCCTGGAACCTGACGCAGCGCTGTAACCTGCTGTGCGCGCATTGCTATATGTCGGCGTTTGCGGGCGCCGATGCCTCCCTCGAGCTGTCTACCCAGGAGTGCCGCCGGGTGATGGACGAGATCGCCCGGGTCAATCCGAACGTCTTCCTGATCCTCACGGGCGGCGAGCCGCTCCTCAGGAAAGACATCTTCGAGTTGGCCGACTACGCCGCCGAGAAGCGCTTCACGGTCGTGCTCGGGACCAACGGCGTCCTCCTGCGCGAGAAGCAGGCGCGGCTGATGCGCGAGCACGGGATCGCGGGCGCCTCGATCAGCCTGGACTCGACGGACCGGAAGAAGCACGACGAGTTCCGCCACCTCCCCGGCGCCTGGAACGGCGCGGTGCGGGCCACCGAGGCCCTCAGAGCCGAAGGGCTCGACTTCTCCCTCCACATGACCGTGACCGACTGGAACGTGGAGGAGATCCCGGCGATGATCGACCTGGCGACCGGGCTGGGGGCCAAGGTGCTGAACCTCTTCTTCCTCGTGCGGACCGGCCGTGGCCAGAACCTGACCGACATCGTCCCCGAGCGGTACGAGCAGATCCTGAGCTACCTGGCGCGGGTCCAGGGCGTTGGCAACGGCGCCGGGCCCGAAGACCCCTGGAGCACGCCCGTCGGCCGAGCCGGTTCCCTCCTGATCCGGGCCAAGTGCGCCCCGCACTTCCGCCGGATCATCTGGGAGCTGGACCCCCGATCTCCCTTGCTCAAGAACTACGCCCACGGCTCCTGCCCCGCGGGAAAATATTACTGTCGGATTACTCCTGAAGGCGACGTCACACCTTGCCCCTATATGCCGGTTGCCGCGGGGAACCTCCGCCGGGCCTCGTTCGCCGACCTCTGGGAGCGCGCGAGCGTCTTCACCAGCCTCCGCGAGCCGGCCCTCGGGGGGCGCTGCGGCGTCTGCGAGTTCAGGAAGATCTGCGGCGGCTGCCGGTGCCGCGCGTATGCCACGTACGGCGATTACCTGGCCGAGGACCCGGCGTGCGCCTATCAGCCCGGCCAACACGGCGGGCGCGTGATCGACCTTCCGGCCGAGCAGACCTTCGGCCTTGAGGTCTCGACCCAGCTCGTCTGGGAGGACGCCGCGCGCCAGCGGCTCGAGGCGATCCCGTCCTTCGCCCGCGGGATGGTCGCCAAGGCGGTGGAGGCCTACGCGCGCTCGACCGGGCGCGCCGTGATCACCTCCGAGGTCATGGCGGAGGTGCGCCAGAAATGGGGCGGTCGCTTCCGCCCGACGGGATAGCCGTGGCGGCGCGCGAGGAGCGTTTCAAGCAGGCAGCCTGGGCGTACCTGGCTTATGGGATTTTCTACTGGGTTGGAGGCCTCTACCTGGCGACCCGCGGTCTCGCCGTTGGGCGGGGGATCATTTGGTTTGTGCTCGGGGCGATCTTCGTCGTGGTCTTCCCGTGGCTCATCGCCCGCGGCCACAGGGCGAAGGGCTACCTCTGGTTTTGCCGGATTCTCACCCTGCTCGTGGCGTATCGGGCATTCGAAGTCGGACGCGTTGCCCTGGCCCCCAGATTTCCCGCGGTGCCGCTCCCAGGCGGCGGCGAGGTCCCCATGAGTCTGGGCGCCGCCGTCTTCTTCCTGATCACGCTGGCGACCGCGGCCATGCTGGCCCGCGCCGCCTGGGCCCGTCGATGAGCTGCGCCTGCGACGCGCCCACGCATACGCCTGGAGCTCCCCGTGCCGAGCTCCTCCGCACCGGCGTGAGGCTGGAGTGGTTCACCGCTGGCTGGAACAGCGTCGAGGCGCTCGTGGCCATCGGGGCGGGACTGCTGGCCGGCTCGATCGCGCTGGTCGGCTTCGGCCTCGATTCGGTCATCGAGACGACCGCGGCCGTCATGGTGCTCTGGCGGGTGATACGGGAGGTGGACGGTGCCGAGGCGGGACGCGTGGCGAGTGCCGAGCGCCGCGCGCTCAGGTTCGTGGGCGTGACGTTCCTCGCCCTGGCCGCCTACGTCTGCTACGAATCGGGTGGCAAGCTCTGGCGTGGCGACGCGCCGGCGGAGAGCTGGGTCGGGATCGGCCTGGCCATCGCCTCCCTGATCGCGATGCCGCTCCTGGCTGCGCGGAAGCGGGCCGTCGCCCGCGCGCTCGGGAGCCGGGCGCTCGAGGCCGACGCGGTCGAGACCGCGGTGTGCGCCTATCTCTCCTTCACGCTCCTCCTCGGCCTGGGCGCCAACGCGCTGCTCGGCTGGTGGTGGGCCGACCCGCTGGCGGCGCTGGCCATGGTCCCGCTCATCCTCAGGGAAGGGCTCGAGGCGCTCAGGGATGAGGCGTGTTGCGGCGATCCCCGGCGCTGCGGCTGCGCCTGCTGCATCCCGGCCTGCCGGTCGACCGCCTGCGTGTGCCAGGTGTGCGTCTGCTGCTAATAATCGGAGGGGGCCTCTACGGCCCCCTCCGAAGCCTCCCTCGAGATAGGGTTGCGCCGGCGGAGCCGGCGCTCGAAGGGCATTGCTCCGACGCGCTAGGGGGTGCCGCGTGAAGCGATACGGGGACATCGTCGGCGACGGCGGGTCGGGCATCGTCGGCCAGGTCGAGGAGCAGCTCCGGCGGCTCAACGAACGGCTGGCGCGCGTCCGCCGCGTGCTCGCTGTGATCTCGGGCAAGGGTGGCGTGGGCAAGTCCTCGGTGACTGCCAACCTGGCTGCCGCCTTCGCCCGGGAGGGGTTGGCCGTCGGCGTCCTCGACGCTGACCTCAACGGCCCCTCGATCGCCAAGATGCTCGGGGTCCGCGGCCGCTCGCTCCCGGTCGTGGCCGACGGCGTGCTGCCGCCGGAGACGACCCAGGGGATCCGCGTGATGTCGATGGACCTCCTCCTGCCGTCGGACGAGACGCCGCTCACCTGGGAGGCCCCGACGCAGGCGGAGTCCCACGTCTGGCGGGGGAACATGGAGGCCAACGCCCTCCGCGAGTTCCTCGCCGACACGGCGTGGGGTTCACTCGACCTCCTCCTCGTGGACCTCCCGCCGGGCGCCGACCGTCTCACGACCGTCGCAGGGCTCGTTCCGTCGCTCTCCGGAGCCATCGTCGTCACGATTCCCTCCGAGGTCTCCCACCTCGTGGTCAAGAAGTCCGTTTCGGTGGCCCGGGCCATGAACGTGCCGGTGCTCGGGCTTCTGGACAACATGGCGGGCTATGTCTGTGGGGCGTGCGGCGCGCTGGGCCCGCTCTTTCAGGGTCCGGGAGGGGAGCGAATGGCGGCCGAGCTGGGCATCCCCTTCCTCGGCGCGATTGCCTTCGACCCTCGCGTGGCGGTCGCCGGGGACCGGGGCGTTCCCCTCGTCGCCGAGTTCCCCGAGAGTCCGGCCACCCGGGCCTTCGTGGCGATCGCGAACCGGATCAAGGCAGCCCTGGCGCTGGGCGTCCCGGCGTAAGCCCGCTGCCTCATTCCCGCTGCGGTTCGAGCCGAGGGGCGGCGGCCATGCCGGGAGGCAGGCCCGTCACGAGGCGAGGCCCAATGCGGTTCGAGCCGAGGGGCGGCGGCCATGCCGGGAGGCAGGCCCGTCACGCGGCGAGGCCCGATGCGGTTGCGCCTCGTGCGTGGCTCCACTAAAGTGGTATATCGTCGCCCCGTGACCGAGGAGGGCACGGTCATGAACGCAATCACGAAGCTCGGCATCGCCGTCCTGGCCCTGGTCGGCGTCCTGGCGGGCATCCCCCCAGCCGGCGCCGACCACCTCTCCAGCGTCAAGGTCATCAACGCCGACCAGCTCAAAGCCTGGGTCGACCAGGGCAAGACGATGGTCCTGATCGATTCGCGGATCGCGGCCGAGTACAACGCCGGACACATCCCGACGGCGATCAACATCCCGACCGCCGTCATGGATCGCTACCGCGAGAAGCTCCCGCGCGACCGCAACTCTCTCCTGGTCTTCTACTGCAACGGCCACCCGGAGTGCAAGAAGAGCCACGACGCCTCCGGCAAAGCGGTCCAGTGGGGATACACGAACGTCCAGTGGTTTCGGGACGGCATTCCGGCGTGGCAGGCGAAGGGGTACCCGGTCGAATGAGCCAGGCCCCGGCGCCGGGAGCCACCACCATCGCACGCCAGCGGGCTGCGGCCCGGATCTGGATCGTCTGCACGGCCGTGGTGCTGGTGTTGGTTATTGCCGCGCTAGTCTTCGCCAACTCATCTGCCCAGCGAAAGCTTGTCAACCAGATCGAGCGGGACGCGCGGACCCTGGCGAGTCATGACCGGCTCGCCGGGTGGACCCTGGAGGTCCATCAGGCGGGCCTCGAGCAGGAGCTTCTGCGGCTGGCGAGGTCGGCCGACCTCAAAGAGGCCATCGCCACGGGGAGCCGCGAGGCGGTCCTGGACCAGCTCGAGCCCCCGCTGAACCGGCTTCGCAAGGGCCCGCTGCACGTCACCCGCATCACGCTCTACACCCCGACGGGGATCGCGCACGTCCGTGCTCACGCCCCGGCGTCGTACGGCGATGACGTCCTGAGCCACCGGCGGCTGATCGCCGAGACGGTGAGGGACCGGCGAATCGTCAAGGGACTCGAGGTGGAGAGCGAACTCCTGTGCCTGTGGGCGGCGATGCCGATCTACCAGCGGGGACGGGTCATCGGGATCCTCGAGGTGGGAAGCTCCATGGCCCCGATCGTCAGGGCGATCCGGCTGGTGGCGGGAGGCGATGTCGCCGTGCTACCGGCAGGCGAGACCCGTCGGACGGTCGAGTCGTCCAACCCCCAGCTCTTCACGGAAGCCGCGGCGTTCCTGGGCCCGCAGGAGGGTCAGGCGCGCCAGGTCTTCGTCCTCCAGTCGAAGACTTACGCGGCCACGCTGATCCCGTTGAAGGATTTCTCCGGGCGCGAGGCCGGCCGTCTCGCGATTCTGTCCGACGCATCGGCGGTCACCGAGATCCTGGCCCAGAGCAACGCCCTGACCTTCGGGATCAGCTTTCTCGGCCTTGCCCTGGCGGCCGCGCTTCTCATCCTCTTGACCGTGCGGCTCGACAAGTTCTACCGCGACCTGGCGGCGCTCTACGACGAAGCCTGCCAGACCCGGGATTTCCTGCAGTCGATTTCGGAGAACTCGCCGGACATCACGGTCATGACGGACGTCGACGGCCGGGTGACCTACGTCAGCCCGCGGGTACGGGAAGTGTTCGGGTACCGGCCCGAGGAGGTGCTCGGTACGCCAGCCGCGACCTACTACCAGCTCGGGATGGAGGAGGCGCGGGCGGTCATGCAGCGGCTTCGAGTCGGGGAGCGGATCACGAACTACGAGACGACGCTCCGCGCCGGTGACGGCCGCTGGGTCGAGGTGAACGTCTCCATGGCGCTCCTCCGCAACGCGGGCGGCGAAGTCACCGGCACGCTGGGAATCATCAAGGACCTGAGCGAGGCCACCCGCCCGGCGCGCGACGTCGGTCGCTCGCAGCCGGGCTAGGCCCCGCGCGAAGGCTCAGCCCGCCTCCGTTCTACTGAGATGCCGCCTCTCGCGCGCTTCTGCATGGCCTGCGGGACGCGCCTCCGCGTGATCCGGGACGAGGGGAAGCGTCGGCGCCGATGCCCTCGCTGCGGCTGGACGTTCTACGGCAATCCGGTGCCCGCGGCGGTGGCCGTGGTGGTGAGGGGCAGGAAGATCCTCCTCGGGCGGCGCGCGGCGCCGCCGTACGCGGGGACGTGGGACCTCCCCGGCGGCTTCCTCGAAGGCGATGAGATCCCGGAGGTGGCGCTCAGGCGCGAGCTCAGGGAAGAGCTGGGGGTCAGGGTGCGCTCGGCGCGCTTCCTCGGCTTCTTCCACGAGACCTACGGCCCGCGGGGTTTCCCCATCCTGGTCGCGCTCTACCGGGTGAGGCTCGCGGCCGGGCGCCTCGTCACGGCGAGCGACGTCTCGGAGCTCCGGTGGTTCGAGCGGGAGCGGCTGCCGTACCGGCAGATCCGCTTCCCTTCGGCCCGCAAGGCCCTCAGGCAGTTCGTCTGACGGCGCTCACACCTCGAGCTCGACGGGTACCGCCTCGGGTGGCGGGACCGTCCGGGGCAACTCCCCATCCACCCGCCTCCCGTTGAGCTTGACGATCCGCGCCGGCGTTCCCACGACCGTCGAGTCGGGAGGAATGTCGTGGTTGATGACGAAGGCGTTGGCACCGATGCGGGCGCGGTCGCCGACCCGAATTGGGCCGAGGAGGACCGTGTTGGTCCCGATGAACACGTGGTGCCCGACGATCGGGTGGCGCTGGCCGTGATACTTCCCCGTGCCGCCGAGGGTCACGTTGTGGAACATGACGCAGAAGTCTCCGACCACCGCCGTCTCACCGATCACGACACCCGCGCCGTGGTCGAGGAAGAATCCCTTGCCGATCCGCGCGCCCGGGTGGATCTCGACGCCGGTCCAGAACCGGTTGGCGACCGAGACGAGCCGCGCGAGGAGCCGGACGTGGAGCCGAGCGTGGAGCCAGTGGGCCACGCGGTGCAGGAGGATCGCGTGGAGGGGCGTGTGGCAGAGCAGGATCTCGACCCAGGCGTGCGCCGCCGGATCGTTCCGTCTCACGGCTCGGATGTCTTCGACGAGCGTCTGGAGCATTGGGGCCTCCGCAAACGAAAAACGCCCACGACCGGAGGCCGTGAGCGTTCTCGATGATCGTGAACCTGTCGCGACGTGTCCGCTCGCTAATCGCACCGCTTCCGGGGGCGCCTCGGACAGATGCAAATCCGGCACCTGGCTTCCACCTCGGGGAACCAGCGGCGCATGATCATCCTGGCCGGCCCTCGCAGCGATGCGCGGGGTCGGGAGTGTAGTCCTTCAGCTTGAACGTCGCGGTGAACGGGTCGTCCCAGATCTCCAGCGCCAGGCGCCCGAGCTCGCTCTTGCCGTCGAAGGAGGCCACCAGGGCACGGTCGGCGAGCTGGGCGGGCGTCACGGTCAGCGCGAGGAAGCCGTCCACGGTGGCCGTGTCCGCAAACACGGCCAGCGTCTCCGCCACCGCCGGCGCGGTCGGCCGGACCACGCCGTCAGGCTTGAGCCAGCTCAGGACGACGGCGTAGCCCGCCGCCCGCGGCTCGCTCGCGAACGGCGCGTGGCGCGAGAGGCGCCGGAGCAGGTCCACCCCGTAGCGGGAGAACATCGCCGAGGCCCGGCGCGCCGGAGGCATCGCGGCGAATTCCGGGTTGCTGATCTGGTCCACCCAGACCCAGATGGAGAGGTAGTGGTTGTCGCGGTCGATCCCGCGCGGCCGCCGGAAGCCCAGCCCGTGCTTGCCGATCTGGAGCCAGGGCAGGCAGTGGTAGACGTTGTCGTAGATCTGCGTGAGCTGCGCGGCGTAGGCGGCGGCGAGCGCCCGGGCCTTGTCGCTCTTGTAGTGATCGAGGGGCAGGATCGCGTCTTCGGGAGACCCCGCGTGCGTGCCTCGCGCGAGAGCGAGGAGGACCACCAGCGCGACGGCGACGCGGTGACCAAGGGTCAACGGCCGCGCTCCTAATCCTGGAAGATCTGCTCCGCGCTCACCGTGATCGTCTTGCCCCACCAGGTCTCGGCCCGCGCGGTCTCCATGTCCCGGCGGGTCACCCGCGGAGCCGCGCCTTCGGTGTGCCGCAGCGAGAAGCCCATGTGGCGCCCCGAAGCAAAGTGGCTGGGGTGCTTGCGCCATTCCGCCCATTCCTCGGAAGTCGCGCAGGCTGTCAGGATGAGCGTGCCACCAAGGAGGAGGGCGCTCACAATTCGCGATCGCATGTCGGTCACCTCCCGTGCGAGATGGGAGTATCCTACCGGAGAGCGCACGACCGGTCAACCCTGTTTCTGATCGCTGCCACTCGTGCTAGACTCGTCGGGAGGGAACCTGGATGACGCGATCCCGGCCGCGCGAATCGCTCCTCGTCGAGACCGACTGGCTCGCTGCGCGTCTGGGCGATCCCGCGCTCCGGGTCGTCGACATTCGCGGCGTCATCAAGCCCCCCAACGCGCCGAAGCCCTGGTACCTGGCCCAGCTCGACGCCTACCGCCAGAGCCACATCCCCGGCGCCGTCTTCGTGGACTGGACCGGGGACATCGTCGAGCCGACCGCTCCCGTCCACATGACCGTCGCGGGCCTCGACCGCTTCAAGGTCCTGATGGAGCGGCTCGGGATCGGGGACGGGCATACGGTCGTGGTGTACGATGATACCGGCACGATCGCCCCGCGCCTCTGGTGGGTGCTGAACTACTACGGCCATCCGGAGGCGCGCCTCCTGAACGGCGGCTGGACGAAGTGGGTGGCCGAGGGCCGGCCGGTCACGGCCGACGCGCCGGCGCATCCGGCGGCGGTTTTCACGCCGCGCGTCTGCCCCGAGTGGCGTGTCGGCACCGCGGAGGTCAAGGCAGCCCTGAACGATCCCGGAGTCGCGCTGGTGGACTGCCGGAGCCCCAAGGAGTTCGTCGGGGAGATCGGCCGCGGGGAACGCAAGGGGCGGATCCCGGGTGCGGTGAACGTGCCCGTCGGCCGCTGCCTCGATCCCGAGACCAAGACGTGGAAAGCCCCCGGGGAGATCCGCAAGCTCTTCGAGGCCGCCGGCGTCACGCCCGACCGTCGGGTCATTACCTACTGCAACGCGGGCGTATCGGCCTCCGTCGGGCTCTTCGCCCTCAAGCTCCTCGGATACGAGGACGCGACGAACTTCGCGGGCTCCTGGTACGAGTGGGAAACGGACCCAACCAACCCGGTTCAGGCCGGGCGGTGAGGGAAGGAAGATGGCCAGCGCGCTGACGATCCACGAGCTGCCCGAGGGGCTGCGGCGGCCGATCCTCATCATGGCCTTCGCCGGCTGGAACGACGCCTCGGAGGCGGCCACGGCCGCGGCCCGCTACCTCGCCCAGGCCTGGTCGGCGGAGCGATTCGCCACGATCGACCCGGAGGAGTTCTACCACTTCGGCCTGTCGCGGCCCCACGTCCGCTTCAAGGCGGGGTCGCAGACCGAGCGCGAGATCATCTGGCCCGTCACGGAGTTCTCGGTGACGCGCGCGGCCGAGCTCAGCCGTGACGTGATCGTCGGCGTCGCGATCGAGCCGCACCTGAGGTGGAAGACGTACTGCGGGCTGGTCCTGGAGCTGGCCCGCCGCTGCCGGGTCTCCCTGGTGCTGACGCTCGGCGCCCTGCTCGCCGAGGTCGCCCACACCAAGCCGGTGAGGCTTGTGGGCGGCGCCTCGGATCCCGAGCTGGCGGCCATGCTCGGCATCCGCCCGACCCGCTACGAGGGGCCGACCGGCATCGTGGGCGTTCTCAACACCACCTGCCGCGAGCACGGGATGCAGACGGCCAGCCTCTGGGCCAACGTCCCCCACTACATCTCGGGTACCGAGAACCCCAAGGCGGCGCTCGCGCTGGTCCAGCGGGTGGTGGAGTTCCTCCACGCGCGCGTGGACCTCTCGGAGCTCGAGGAGGCCACGAAGCAGTTCGAGCAGAATCTGGCCGAGATCGTCGCGCAGAACGCGAAGATTTCGGCGTACGTCAAGAAGCTGGAGGCCGCGAGCCAGGAGGAGGAACCGCCGCCCGCTCCGAGGGAGGAGCTGCCCCCGGCCTCGGACGTGGTCGCCGAGATCGAGCAGGTCCTCCGCCAGCAGCAGCGCCCCGAGGAGTAGCTCCGCATCCCTGCATGACGCTTCACGCGCGTGTCGGGCTTTTCCTGCTCGGCCTCCTGCTCCTGCCCGCCGGCGCCCTCGCCCACGACGCCCTCAGGGTCCGCTGGGAGCCGCGCGCCCCGCGTCAGGGCGATCCGGTGGTGATCTTCGCCGCCGGTCTCCCCCGAGTCAAATCGGTGGAGGGAGCTCTCGGCGCCCAGACCCTCGTGTTCTTCCCCTACGGCGACGGCTACGCCGCCGTGGCGGGAGTCGATCTCGAGACGCGTCCGGGCAGGCTGGTCTGGCGGATCAGCGTGACCGACGGGCGCGGCAATCCGATGCGGGCTTCGGGCGCGCTCCCGGTGCGGGCGAGGGAGTTCCCGATCCAGCGCCTCACCCTTCCGAAGGCGATGGTCGATCTCGACGCCCCCACTCTCGCGCGAGTGGAGGAGGAGGCGCGCCGGCTCCGCACGCTCTACGCGACGGTGACCCCAGAGCGGTTCTGGCGGGGGCGGTTCACCAAGCCCGTCGGGGTCTCGGATCCCGGCGAAGGCTTCGGCGCCCGCCGGATCATCAACGGCCAGCCGCGCGCTCCCCACAGCGGCGTGGACTACTCCGCCGACGCCGGGACTCAGGTCGTGGCGGCCAACGCCGGACGCGTCGCCCTGGTTGCCGAGTACTTCTTCCCGGGTCGCCTCGTCGTCCTGGACCACGGCCTGGGCCTCTTCACGCTCTACTTTCACCTCGAGCGTGTCGAAGTCCAGGAGCGCGAGCGCGTCGAGCGCGGCCAGCCGATCGGCGCCGTCGGGGCCACCGGGCGCGCCTCCGGGCCCCACCTCCACTTCGGCGCTCACCTGAGCCAGGCGCGCATCGACCCCACCGCCCTCCTGATCTTGCCGCTCTCTGACTAGCCAACAGCAGGTTGGAACAGTTCGGCAGTGTGCGTCCATGATGGTTTTGGAGTTTGAAGCGATATACAGAGGGCTTGTAATTGGCCTGAAACTTTTATATATTATGATTTGTAAATCTTGCATCAGAGGCTTAACCTGTGGATATTTCGAAGATTTTAGCTCCCTACAACCCGTGGCTTGAGCTCGGTGAGAAGGGGCTGGAGGGTATCCCAGAGTTCAATAGGCCGGTCTTTGCCAACGTCCTTAGGGACCTTGAGACTCTTCCCCAAATTCTTTCGATTACTGGCCCCCGGCGAATCGGTAAGAGTACACTGCTCCGGCAGATAGTTAGGCATTACCTCCGACAAGGTCGCCGGGCCGGCCAACTCGTCTACTACTCGTTTGATGACCCGGCCTTGTTCCTCCCGAAGGTCGATGTGGACCAGCTGATGGAAGCGCTGATGAAGGAAATACGGCGCCGAGCTGCTAGGGGGAAAATCCTGCTTTTGTTGGACGAGGTGCAGCGCTTAGAAAGGTGGGAACTTTACCTCAAGAAATACTACGATCTGAAATATCCGGTTCGTTTCATCGTCTCCGGGTCGGCTTCCTCGCCCATCTTCAAGAAGACTCGCGAGAGCCTCCTCGGGCGGGTCAAGGATTACCACCTTCTTCCGTTTTCTTTCAGGGAGTTTGCGCTTTATCAGTTCCGAGAGGATCGCCAGATGTTGGAAAGCCTTGAGGAAGTCCACAAGGCAGGCGTGGCCGTAATGGGTATGGTTGCCGGGGACCCGAAGCATGTGGACCTCGAAAAGGTAATAGTCAAGGGGGTCCCCGAAGAACACTGGGATCGTTGGCACACGTTGCTTGATGAATATTTGCAAGAGGGTGGATTTCCTGAGGTTTGGAGCATCCCCACGTGGGATCAGAAAATAGACTACCTCTACGATAACCAGGTGAAGAAAGTCATCTACGAGGACCTTGTACTGGCCGCGGAGTTTCGGAAACCCGAGCAACTCAAACAGTTCTACATCGCGTTGCTTGAGCGACCGGGGAAAGAGGTCAACCTGAGCCTGATTGCCAAGGACACCGGGATCATCCTTGCCCAAGTTGAGAAATACCTGCCGCTGCTTGAGATGACGGACTTGGTCAGCCATGTAGAAAAGTTTCGACGGACCCCGCTCCGGGTTCGCCGTGGAAACGTCAAATTCTACTTAGTTGATCTGGCACTTCGGAATGCCGTGCTCCGTTTGGATCACACAATTCTGAATGATCCACTCGTACTTGGGCTCTACGCCGAGAACCTTGTGTTTAACGCACTCCGTAAGTGGGCCGGCATCATACGGATTGATTACTTCAGAGATCGGGCAGGGGAGGTAGACTTCATTGTTCACGTTGGGGGCCGCTGGAAATACATTCCCTTCGAAGTCAAGTTCCGAGACGAGATCGCGGAAGATGATCTCAATCCTGTTCGGAGTTTTTGCCGGAGGTTCCACGTAGGTCCGGGTGTTGTTGTAACCAAGCACCGTGACGACTTCGGGAACAGGGAGGGTTTATTCTTCCTCCCTCTCCTGCAGTTTCTGCTCATGTTCGATTAGAATCAACTCCGGGCTGGTTCGCAGATCCGGCGGCCGGTCAGGGTTCCCAATGGGCAGGTGGCCATTGGGTACGACTGCTCCAGGTCCATCACACGGAGGTTACACCGACGCATGATCCGGAACGTGGTGAGGGTGCTGGACGGGGTCAGGATCCACTACCGCCGGCTGGGGCAGGGCTCGGGGATGGTACTCCTCCACGGCTTTCCCCAGACGAGCCACATGTGGCGTAAGGTCATACCGGCCCTGGCCGAGCGGTTCACGGTCGTGGCGCCGGATCTGCGCGGCTATGGCGACTCTGATCGGCCCGCCACAGGCTATGACAAACGCACCATGGCGGCGGACATCGCCGAGGTGATCCAGGCCCTCGGCATCGGGCCCGTCGTCCTGGTCGGCCACGACCGCGGGGCTCGCGTCGGGCACCGGTTCGCCCTCGACCATCCGCGCCTCCTGACGCATCTGGTCCTCCTCGACATCGCGCCCACCTACGACATCTTCGAGAGGCTCAACCAGCAGAGCGCGCGCCGCGTCTGGCACTGGCTCTTCCATCTGGTTCCCGACCTTCCGGAGGCGCTCATGGCGGGGCGCGAGGAGCTCTATCTCCGGTGGTGCTACAAGACCTGGAGCTTCAACTCCGCGGCCATCGAGGAGGAGGCGGTTCAGGAGTACGTGCGCTGCTTCCGCCAGCCGGGGGCGATGCGGGCCGCCTTCGACGACTACCGCGCGGGGGGAACCATCGATCTCGAGCACGATGCGGCGGATCGCCAGAAGAAGGTCTCGGTGCCAACGCTGGTGCTCTGGAGCGGTAGCCGGCAGGCGCAGGCCGCCGACATGCTCGAGGTCTGGAAGGCGCGCTGCGAGCGGGTCGAGGGCTACGCGGTCGCCGACTGCGGCCACTTCATCCCGGAGGAGCAGCCTGCCGCCGTGATCGACGCCATCCTGAAGTTCGTCCGCTAGGACTGTGGGTGGGGGCCTCGCCGCCCCCCTCCGACGCCTCCCCCAGGAATGGTGGTTCGAGCCGAGGGGCTGCCGACGAGCCGCAGGCGAGGAGAGCCACGAGGCGAGGCCCGAGTTGGTTG